>CBFDUE010000023.1:0-30334 GCA_965613025.1 uncultured bacterium | reverse complement strand
TGGGGGGTCTGGTCTCCGACCCAGAGGGTCATCCAACCCGGAGGGGGGTATAACCCCCAGTGTAAAAAGGGGTTATGTAAAGGTCTCTCTTTTAGTGATGAATAAGATAAGATCTGTATATGAACTGGCGAGGCCATATCTTAAGGTAAGAAATGGAGAGACCCATGTGCGGGTTGCCTTAAGATATGCAGAGACACTATTGGAGCTTAGGGGAGGGGATAGGGAAGTTATCTTTATATCCCTCATATTACATGATACCGGAAGGAGCAGAATCCCAGAAGATGTTATTGAAAAGACATGGGGTCCCAATGCAGACCCAGAATATGTTAGATTACATGAAAGGGAGAGTGTAAATATTGCAAAAGAGATCTTAAGGGATATGGAGATAGATCCTGAAAGGCTAAAGGAGATATTAGATATAATATCAGGCCATGACTCAAGAGTTGAGCCCATTTCCCTAAATGATGCCATTGTAAAAGACTCAGATAAACTCAGCCGTTTTCATAGAGACTCTTTTTGGTATATTGTAAGGAAACTTAATCTTGATCCCAAAGAATTTTTAGAGTTCTTAAGCTTAAAGATTGATAGTTGGTTTATCCTGTCTGAATCCAAACAGATTGCAAGGAAAGAGATAAAGAGATTAGAGGAAGAGATAGATAATCTTGGGAGGTAGGAATTGTTTAGTCTTCTCTTGTTTTCCGTAGGTGCTGGTTAGTATATTTACTTTTGTGACCTTTTATTCTTTGTATTTGTCTCCTTATGGTTTCAATCTAGATGCACTTAAGGGCATATAACAACAGAACTTTGCCTCATACCTTATAAAGACACAGTAAATGGGTGCATACAATAGTGCATCATCAATTGGATACTGAAACCCATTAAAGTTTGGAATATCTTACTGTGATGAACAGGAAAGGAATTGATAATAGCTGGAAAGAGATAGCAAACAATATCAGATATTTTATGGATAAATCATATAGCAACCCCATAAGGATGCCACCCAGTAGCCAGGCTCCACCATATATGGTATTAAATATTCCATAGGCTATACCCCTCCGCTCAGGATGGGTAAGGTCTGCTATACCCGCCCGCATAATGGTTTCATGAAGTCCCATTGCTATCCCCCAGAGGATTATGCCGGATATGGTAAAATAATATACATGGGAGAGAGATAAAAGAGGGATGAACAGGCTGATGAATGGAATCACCAATAGGGTGATTAGTCCAAATCTGTCATACATCCTGCCTGATATTATGGCACTCAGGGCATCTATACCCATTGCAATTGCATAAAACATGGGAATCTGGGCATCTGGCATAATAACTATCAATTTGAAATGATACGATATGAGCTGGAAGTTCAGGAATCCAACACAGCTCAAAAAAGTAAAAATGGAATAGAACCAGAAGACTCTGGTAAGGCTTCGTTTTTTTTCTGAATTATCGTCATGTTCTGATGGAAGAAATTCCATCCTTTCAGGGGAAGGGACTTTACTCCTTGCCAGCAAAAGAATAGCCATGCAAAGGAAGGCTGGGATGGTTAATATAATGAAACCGTCTCTATAGTCCCCTTTAAGAAAAAAGACCACTGAGAAGATCATCGGCCCTATGATGGCTCCTATCTGATCCAGTGCTTCATGAATACCAAAACCAATGCCTCTTCCAATATTTTTGGTTACATGCGAAAGAATGGCATCTCTTGCAGGAGCCCTGATGCCTTTTCCTACTCGCTCAAGGATAATCAGAAAGATAGCCAACTTCCAGTGATTCGCAAATGCAAGGAATGGAATAGAAAATATCAATCCATAGCCGATTATTACGAAAATCCAGTATGCCCTTGTGCGATCAGAGAGATAGCCTGAAATAATTCGCACAGCATATCCAATAAATTCTCCAACTCCAGCCACCAATCCCACAATACCAGCCCCTGCGCCAAGAACTGCAAGAAATGGTCCCGTGATACTCCTGGCACCTTCATAGGTTATATCACCAAATAGACTCACGATGCCCATAAGCAGGATAAATTGAAATGCGGTGACCCCGCTAATAGGAGAATTATTATTCTTCTGATTCATTGTCCGTCTCCAGGAAAACATCTCATATCAGAGAAAAAGATATACTGAAAGAGTTTTTTATAAGGTATCAATAAAAGCTTTGAGTAGTTAAAAATTTACTGATTTTTGGGGTTGACATTAAAAAGATGATTTAGTATGTATATAAAAAATTTGTATTCATATTTTTTAGATAAAAACTTTTTATGCTGTTCAGAGAATGTCTATGTTTTAATCTGGGAAAGGCAGCCCGCAAGCTTTCAAGGGTTACAGGAGAAAAGGTATCGAAGTTTGGTATCACCACCACCCAGTTTTTTCTGCTTATTGCCCTATATGAAGAGGAAGGTATAACCATCACTAATCTTGCCCAAAAAGTGGCGCTTGATAAGGCGACACTGACAGGATTACTTGACCGTTTAGAAAGGGACTCCCTTATAGAAAGGAGGCCTGATTGTAGGGATAGGAGAGTGATAAGGATTCATTTAAAAGAAAAGGCTCTACGGATAAAAGAGGAGATACAAGGACTTTATAACGAGATAAATAGTCGATTCCTATCTATCTTTTCAGAGGAAGAAAAGGAGATATTTGAATCGATTATTTCTAAAATAGACAACGCTGAATTTTGAAACTTTAAAAAGTAAAAGAACAGGAGGATTATAATGAAGGCAATTGATGTACATGTTCATCCAAGCACAGCCCCATTTTCATATGAGCGAAGATGGGGGAAGGAAGTAGCAGAGTTTATGCCCAAATACTATCGGATGGAGGAAAGAATTAGGACAGATGAAGAGATGGCCCAAGAGTTCAGGGAGCTTGATATAAAGGCCATCCTTATAGGCTGGGATGCCCAGGCAGAAAGTGGTTATGATACCTCAGGCACAAATGATGAGGTGGCCCGTTTAATTAAAAAATTCCCTGATGTATTTATTGGGGGATGGGCCATGATTGATCCATGGAAGGGAAAATGGGCAATAAAAGAGCTTGAAAGATGCATAAAAGAGCTTGGTCTAATGGGATTAAAGTTTCAGCAGTCTGCGCAAGGGTTCTTTCCAAATGATAGAAGGTTCTACCCTATATATGAGAAATGTGTTGAGCTTGGAATTCCAGTTTCATTCCATACTGGAACCACTGGAATTGGAGCCGGGATGCCAGGTGGGTACGGCTATCGCCTTAAATACACCAGACCTATCCCCTACATTGATGATGTGGCAGCAGATTTTCCAGAGCTTACCATCATCATGATTCATCCTGCATGGCCCTGGATTGATGAGCAGATAGCTGTTCTGCTTCATAAGGCCAATGTTTATAACGACCTTTCAGGCTGGGCACCTAAGTATTTTCCTGAAAACCTAAAAAGGGAGATAAATGGCAGGCTTCAGGACAAATTTATGTATGGATCTGATTATCCTGAGATACATCCAAAGAGATGGCTTAAGGAGTTTGAGGAAGGTGGCTACAAGGATGAGGTGATAGAAAAAGTGCTTTATAAGAATGCACAGAGGATTTTGAAACTGCCTGAAATGGATTAGTAAAGGAGGAGAATCTTGAAAGAGGCCGTGATTATAAGTGCTGTAAGGAGTCCTGTGGGAAGATATATGGGCGCTCTCAGAGAGGTGCCTGCATATGACCTTGCAGCAGCGGTTCTAAATGAAGCAATAAAAAGGGCGGGCATTGATCCAATAGAGGTGGATGAAGTTATCATGGGTCAATCCTATCAGAATGGGGAATATGTAAACATTGCACGTATGTCTCTTTTAAAGGCAGGCTGGCCTGATTCCATCACTGGAATTACCTTAGATAGACGCTGCTGCACTGGGCTTGATGTGGTATGTCTTGCATCCATGATGATTGAGGCAGGAAAGGCAGATGTAGTTGTTGCAGGTGGTGTTGAGAGTATGAGCAATGCCGAGTTCTATATACCTGGATATATAAAGTGGGGGATTGGCGGAAAGAAGGGCATGCCAAAAGGACATGGTGATCTATCTATCTGGGGTATCCCCCTTTATGACCGCATACAGCGTGCAAGGGTGATGTCACAGCCTGAAGAGAGATATGGAGTGCTACCTTCAATGATGACCTGGGCAGAGACCGCAGCAAGGGAGGAGGGAATTACCCGCAGGCAGTGTGATCTTTGGGCACTTGGAAGTCATCAAAAGGCCTGTGAGGCGATCAGGGAAGGAAGATTTTCTGAAGAGATCGTGCCAATTGAGGTGCCTGATCCAAAAGGTGGGCATATAATTGTGGATAGAGATGAGGGTCCAAGAGAGGATACCAGCTTAGAGAAGCTCTCACGCCTGAAGCCTATCTTGGGGGGTGTTTGCACTGCAGGGAACTCATCTTCTGAAAATGATGGAGCTGCGGCAGTCATTGTCTGTTCAAAAGAAAGGGCTAAGGCACTTGGAATTGAACCCCTTGGAAGAATCAGATCCTTTGCTGTTGTTGGGGTGGATCCCAGATACACATATAAGAGTGTGCCCAAGGTGGTGAAAAAGGCATTAGAGAGGGCAGGTGTGTCTTTAGCTCAGATGGATCTAATAGAGATCCAGGAGGCATTTGCAGCACAGGTGCTTGCAGATCTAAAAGAGATGGGAATTGGACCTGAGGATTACTCAAAGGTAAATGTAAATGGCTCAGGCATTGCCCTTGGACACCCTATTGCCTGCACCGGAACCCGTGTGCTTGTAACTCTGCTCCATGAGATGAGGAGGAGAGGAGCAAAGCTTGGCTTGGAATGTATATGCGGGGGTGGAGGCTTGGGGATTGCAGCAGTTATTGAAAGAGTTTAGTAGGAGGTGAAGATATGGATATAAGAAAGGTATGTGTAGTTGGTATTGGAACCATGGGAAGTCAGATAGGCATCCTCTGCGCCAAGGCAGGATATGAGACATGGATGGTGGAAAAAACCCCAGAGCTTGTTGAAGAGGGGCTTAAAAGGATCCGCTCATTTATCCAAAAACAGGTGGATAAAGGAAAGATGGATAAAGAGATAGGGGATAGAATACTCTCTCTTATTAAGACCACTGTAGATCTAAGTGAAGCGGTAGGGGATGCTGATCTTGTAATCGAAGCAGTCTTTGAGGATATTGAACTTAAAAAGGATCTTTTTAGAAAGATTGATAAATTATGTCCTAAAAAGACCATCTTTTCAAGTAACACCTCAACTCTTTGGATTACAGAGATGGCAGCAGCAACCTCAAGGCCTGATCGTTTTATTGGTACCCATTTCCTTATCCCTGCGGCCCTTACCCCATTGGTTGAGGTTATCCGTGGTCTTGATACCTCAGATGAGACCTACACGACGATTATTGAGTTTTTAAAGAGTCTTGGAAAAGATACCGTTACTGTCTCAGACTCCCCGGGCTTTGTTATAAATAGACTCTATCTTCCCATGGTCAATGAGGCATTCATTGCACTGGATGAAGGTCTTGCAAGTGCTGAGGAGATAGACAGGTGCTGCACAAAGGGACTCGGTCTCCCCTTAGGGCCGCTTGCAGCAGCAGATGCATTTGGTTTAGATATACTTCTTTCATGTATGAAGACATTTCACAGAGAGCTTGGTGAGAAATACCGTCCTGCACCTCTGCTTGTAAAACTTGTCAAGGCAGGCCGTCTTGGAAGAAAGACCGGCAGAGGCGTATACGATTATAGATAAAAGGAGGAAATTTCAATGTCAAAGAGGGTAGGGATTGTTGGAGCAGGAGTTACTCCCTTTAAAGGGAGATGGGTTGAGAAGACCTACTATGAGCTTGCCCAGATGGCAACAAGAGAAGCAGTAAGGGATGCAGGGATATCTATTCAGGATATAGATGCTGTATTCTATGGCATCTATAATGACATATTTGAGAGGGCAGCTATTCCAGAACACGCTCTACATGGACTTTTAGGCATGCAGAACAAGTTTGGGATAAGGATCACAACTGGTGGTGCAACAGGTGCTTATACCATCTCTGCAGCACACGCATATCTTAGTGCAGGCAGATTCAGAACAGCGCTTGTGCTGGGAGTGGAGAAGGCAACAGACTGCTTTGATTTTTCGTCCATGTCTGCAACACCAGAGGTGATAAAGTCTATTGGATGGTCAGGAGACAGCTTCTTTGAACAGCCCATTGGCTGGAGCGCTTCAGACAGCTATGCAGAGGTGGTGCTTGCCTATATGGATGAGCACCCTGGGGATCTAAAGCCAGAGATCACTGCACAGATATCATCCCTGCTGAGTCAGCAGGTCAAGACAAACAGGTATGCACAGAGGCAGTTTGATCAGGTTACACCTGAAGAGGTAATGAATTCAAGGATGGTGGTATATCCATTTAAAGAGCTTGAGATATGTGTATATACAGAGGGTGCAGCAGCATTGATCCTTGCAGAAGAGGAGACCGCAAGGGCGATATCAAAGGCAAGTGGCAAACCTGTTGTATGGATAACAGGTGTTGGTGAGGCAAATGAGCATTCATTTGCAGGAAAGAATCAGAAGATCATGTCGCGCATCATGTCTGACTACTATGCATCCAGAAGGGCATATGAGATGGCAGGCATAAAGGATCCCACAGAGAGCATTCAGGTGATTGAGCTCCATGATGCATTTGTGCATCAGCTTGAGATAAGCATGGCAGAATTTGGGCTTGTGCCCCTTGGCAGGGCAGACTCTCTAATAGAGGATGGCCTCATGCTGGAAGGAGGCAAATATCTGGTAAATCCTTGTGGTGGGCTTATATATTGTGGCCATGCAGTTGGTGCAAGTAATATCATGTCTGCATGGTCTGCAAGGAATGAATTAATCAAAAGAGGACTCCACACAGCGCTTGTTCATGGAACAGGAAGCACAGTAGCACAATATACAGTATGTCTTATCTTAGAGCATGAATAAGGAGGAAGTGATCATGTCAGAAAAGGTTATTCCATCAAAATATATACCTGATAAAGGATCATATGTTGAAAACATTGATGGAAAGGAATATCTGATTTCAAATGACGCAATGTATACATTTTATAGGAGATCAAAGGGAGAATTTTCCCCATTTTTCCTTGCAATAAGGGATGAAAAGAGACTGCTTGGCTGTAGATGCAAAAGTTGTGGGATTGTAAGGGTGCCACCGTTCCTTACCCATTGTCCTGATTGCAACTTTTCCCCTACTGAGCTTATTGAGGTGGGTCAAACAGGTGCACTTATCAGCACACCACCCATTACATATTTTGCAACATCCCTCTTTCAGGATATGGCACCATATGGAAGGGGCAGGGTGGTATTTGATGGTGCGGATACCGCTATAAGCATTAATCTATATACCACTACTGGCATATTAAGGCCTGGAATCCTAAAGAAGGGCACAAGGGTAAAGCTGGTCTTTAGGGACAAAAGAATAGGTGAGATGACAGATATCTTTTGCGTGCCAGAAGGTGAACTTACAAAAGAGCAGGTAGAGAAAAAAGGGCTTCAGGAATCAGATATAAACTGGGAGTCTCCAGTTGAACCAGGGCTTCCTGATGCGACAGATGCGGATATTGAACATTTTAAAGAGCTCTTTGATGAAATAGTGGCCATTGTAGATGAGATGAACAGGAATGATCGTGCCAAAAAGGATATCTTGGGATGGAGGCGCAAGATACTTGTAAAGACAAAGGGAGGAGAGTTTTCAATAATAATTGATGATGGAAATATTCAGGCAGTTCCTGAAAGAGTAGATCTACCAGATTTTGTTATGGTATCTGAAGACCCAAAGACCCTATTAGATGGCCTTGCATATAGAGGGGCAATTACTGATTCTGTAATAGATGGCAGGCTCTGGATAAGCAAAAACAAGGAGTTTAACACTATCTTTAAACTGGATAGGATGGCACGCTCAGTCGCCCGCTCTAAAAAGAAGCGGTCCAATTTATGAAAGAATTTCTGGAATAAGACAGCATTTTTAGTAAAAGATAAAGGATGTTATGATGGATTTCACTGATGAGCAGAGAATGATTCAAGAGATGGTGAGAAAATTATCGCGCGAAAAGATTGCGCCCCTGGCTAAGGAAGCGGATGTTTCAGGCCGACCATCGTCTGAAATCCTCAGAATTCTTGCCGAAAATGACCTGTTTAAGATGGCTCTCCCAGAGGAATACGGAGGGATAAAAGCAGATTATACAACCATTGCCTTGGTGGTGGAAGAGATGGCTAAAGTGGATGCATCTACTTCCATGACCTTTTTCCCCACACAGGCAGTTATAAAGATTATCGACAGATGGGGTTCAGAGAGGCTAAAGAGGTATTTTTTCTCTAAGATGTCAGAGGGGGATAAGGTCTGTGCATTTTCTATGACAGAGCCCAATTATGGATCTAATGCATCTTCTATTCAGACAAGTGCCATCTTAGAAGGGGGATATTTCAGGGTTAATGGCACAAAGTGTTTTGTAACAAATGGTGGAATAGCCCACTTTATACTTCTCTTTGTTCGAACTGGGGAAGGGGAGAAGGAAAAAGGAATATCAGCCCTATTGGTTGAAAGTGGAAACACACCCGGTCTTTCCGTGGGAAAGCAGGAAGATAAATTGGGCCTTAGAGGTTCAGATCTGTCCGAACTTATCTTTGAAGATGCCAGAGTTCCAAAAGAAAACCTTATTGGAAGAGCAGGTGGAGGATGGGACATCTTTCTTGATGGCGGATCGGATATGAGGGCATATGGCCCTGGAGCTATGGCCGTTGGGCTTGCCCAAGGTGCCCTTGATTATGCGCTTTTTTACGCAAAGCAGAGAATCCAATTTGGGGTTCCTATTGCCAATCTCCAGGCAATACGATTTATGCTGGCCGATATGTCTATCCAGGTAGAGGCGGCTCGAGCCCTCCTTTATCGAACTACAGCCTTGATGGATTCTGGTTCTGATGATAGAGCACTTAGAAGTCGCCTTATCTCATCAACAAAGTGTTTTGCTTCAGATATTGCCATGAGAGTTACCACTGATGCAGTACAGATCCTGGGTGGTTATGGGGCCATGAAGGATTATCCAGTGGAGAGAATGATGCGAGATGCAAAGATGATTCAGATTTTTGACGGCACCAACCAGATACAACGTGTCATTGTGGCAAGGGATCTATTGTCCTGAAAAACAAAAAGAGCCTGAGGGAAGCAGATATCAGGGTTTGGAATTTGACATGAAAGAATTTTTAGAGCCGGAAAGTGTGGCTATAATTGGGGTTAGCAGGAAAAGTGGGCCAGGTTCACTTAATCTGATGGAGAATATGTTGGAATATGGATATAAAGGAAAGGTATTCCCAGTAAATCCAAAGGCAAAGGAGATCCTCGGAAGAAAAGCATTTCCAAATATAAAAGATATTAAGGCGAATATTGACCTTGCGGTGATTAGTCTTCCAAGGGAACTGGTATTGGATAGCATCAGGGATTGCGCTGAAGCAGGTATAAAGGCGGTGATAGTAGTGGGACAGGGCTTTGCAGATGCCGATGAGAAGGGCAAAGTCATGCAGGATGAGATGGTTTTAATTGCAAAGGCCTCTGGGATGAGGATACTTGGCCCTAATACCCTGGGAGTTATAAACAGCTTTGCACATTTTACAACCTCCTTTATGCCCCTTAATATCGAAAAGTCACCTGTAGGGCTTATATGCCAGTCAGGGCTTTTCTTTGTGGGTGCAGAGAGGTTTATTGGAGGTATTGGCAAGGGCATCGATATAGGTAATGCCTGTGATATCACCTTTTATGATTGCCTTAAGTGGCTGGGAGATGATCCAGAAATCAAACTCATTGTCCTGCATATGGAAGGTATTGAGCAGGGTAGAAGATTTATGAGGCTTGCATCTCAAATAGCAATAAAAAAGCCGATTCTGGTCTTAAAGACAGGCAGTAGTAATACAGGTGCAAGGGCAGCTATTTCGCATAGTGGTAGCATGGCAGGAGATTATCAGATCTATAGAGCAGCCCTTAGGCAGGCAGGTATTATTGTGCTTGATGAAAGCCAGAGCATGAAAGATGCAGTAAAGACACTGCTTTATCTTCCTTTAATGGAAGGCAATAGAGTAGCTGTGCTAACTGTAACAGGGGCTGGTGGCATTATAGCAAGTGATGCAATAGAAAGATATGGTTTAAGGGTTTCGGAGCTTTCAAGAGAGACTCAGCACTATATAAAGGAACTTTTCCCTGAATGGATGCAGATAGGAAATCCCATTGATCTATGGCCTGCTGTTATGAATCATGGAATTAAGCGTGCATATTCTGAAGTGCTTAAAAGGGTGCTTCAGGATCCCAATGTGGATGGGGTATTGTGTATAGGTGTTGCCATGAACTTGCCTGAATATGAAGGCCTCAATATATCAGAAGAGCTGAATCAGGTGGTATCTAAAGATAATAGAAAACCTGTGGTGATGTGGTTATATGGCCCTAACACAGAAGAGATTGGAAGAAGAGTTGAAAGATATAAACAGATTATGACCTATCAGAGCATAGAAAGGGCTGCATGGGCATTATCACTTCTTGCAACACCAAATCTATCATCAAAATAAGATAAAAATTTTTAAATTTCTTTCTTGACATCTCAAAAAATATCTTTAAATTTTGAATCAAAATTCGAATTCTGATTCAAAATACAGAATTAAGATGAAATCATGGAAGTTAAGGGCCTAAGTCGGCGTGAAAGGGAGAGGTTGCGTCACAGAAAGGAGATCCTGGAGGGGGCCTTAGAGCTTTTTTCTGAAAGGGGCTATCATAACGTATCCATGGAAGAGATAGCAAGGAGATCGGAGTTTGGTGTAGGGACCTTATATACCTTTTTCCACAACAAAGAAGAGCTTTACAAGGAGATGGTTCTGGAAAAGGTGGAAGAATTTCATTCATCATTGATGGAAGCGCTAAATATATCTGGAAGTGAATATAAAAAAATCAGGAATTTTGTGGAGTCAGTGATCAGGGTATTCATGAAGAATCTTAAGTTTGTAAAAATCTATTTAACAGAGACTCGGGGAATACCTTTTAAGTTGAAGGCCGGCCTGGATAAAAAGATAAAGGCTCAGTATGAAGATATCTTAAGGAAATTGGCTGAAATATTTGCCGAGGGAATCAAAAGGAAGGTATTCAGAAAGATAGACCCCTATCTTTTAGCTGTAGCCCTTGATGGGATCACAAGCTCTTTTTTAATTCAACACCTTGAACATCCCAATAAACATCCTTTTGATACGGATCTGATCCTTACTATCTTACTTGAAAATGTCATAAAGAGAGGCACTGATGATGATCATGAATAGATTCATACGATATCTTATATTGCTGATATTATTTCAGTTCATTTTAAGTGATATCTGTTTTTCCTCAGGGTCTAAAGAGGGAATCCTTACCTTACCTATGGCAATTGAGCTTGCAATTAAAAACAATAGCCTGATAAGGGAGGCTGTGGAAAGGCAAAAAGCGGCCATTGAAGCAGAGAAGAGCGCAAGGGCAGATCTCTTTCCAGAGCTATCAGCCATATACTCTTACACACGATTAAAGGAGACACCCTATGCAAAATTTGGCC
Source organism: uncultured bacterium (assembly GCA_965613025.1). GTDB lineage: Bacteria > Desulfobacterota > DSM-4660 > Desulfatiglandales > JALVMZ01 > CAYTXJ01. The sequence goes on along the minus strand of CBFDUE010000023.1, from coordinate 18,791 downwards.
CTACCAGGATGGATATTGGAGAAAAGGACAATTTCCATTGGGAAATTACGGTCACTCAACCAATATTTACAGGTTTTTCTTTATTGACCCTTCATAAGATGGCAGAGCTGGGGGTGGATATTGCCAGCTTGAAAAGGCAGGAAGCCACAATAGAGATTTCCAAACGTGTAAAATTGGCCTATTTTAATATCCTTTTAGCCAGAAAGATGCTCAAGGTCGCTGAAGAAGAGGTTCAACAATTGGAATCTCACGTAAAAGATGCAGAGAAGTTCTACAGGGAAGGTCTGATTCCTTATAACGATCTTCTAAAATCAAAGGTAGCACTTGCTCATGCTATACAGAGCAGAGTCAGTGCAAAAAGCAACCTTGATATCGCCATATCTTCATTAAATACCCTTTTGAACCTGAATATCAATCAGAAGACCAAAATAGAGGATATCCTTGAGATTCAACCTGTGTTATTCAACCTGAACGAACTCTTTGAAGAGGCCTTGGAAAACCGGCCAGAGCTTAAGGCCATGCATCTGGCATTGAAAAATGCAGAGAACAGAATCCGCCTTGCAAGGAGTTCCTACTACCCACAGGTGGCATTGGTAGCTAATTATGAGCAGAGCGGGGATAATCTCAATGCCAGCAACAACGATTTTGGAAATGCTCACAATGCAAGCATTTTTTTACAGATGAAATGGAGATTTTTCAAAGGTGGTAAAACAAAGGCAGAAATTAGAAAGGCCCTGCATGAAAAACGCTCTTTGGAGGAGAAGCTTAGAGGGCTGAAAGATCTCATCAGGCTTCAGACCAAAGAGGCATTTTTAAGGTTAAAGGTGGCAGAGAAAAACATTGAAACAGCTAAGGAGGCTCTGATTCAAGCAAAAGAAAATTTCAGGATCACAAATTTGCAATACCAGCAACAGATGACCACCTCCACAGAGGTGTTGGATGCAAGGACATTCCTTACACAGGCAGAGATGAACTACTACAGGGCACTCTATGGCTATAGAATTGAACTTGCAGAGCTGGAAAGGGCACTTGGAAGAAAGTAGAGGGAGGAAGATCGATGGCTAAAAAGACCAAAAGCAAAAGGCAGAGGGACATTGGCCTGATCATTGCTATTATATCTATTTTGGGTCTTTTAGCGTTTAGCATCTCCAATTATGTAAGATCCAGAACCATTGAAAGGCCAGGGGCCATCCATAAGGAAAAGATCCCTGTGGAGGTGGAATCTTCAAGGGTTAAAGAGATCCCCTGGGTTCTGGAGCTGACAGGTGATATACAGCCGGCCTTAAAGGTGGATGTATATCCTAAGGTGCCTGGTAAAATCATTCAGACACTTCTTGTGGATAGGGGAGATTATGTAAAGAGAGGGGATCTTATTGCCACCTTAGAGGATCATACGATCAGGGCACAGATAGAAGAGGCTGAAGCAGCTCTTGAATCTGCTAAAGCCAATCTGAGACAGATTGAGGCAGAGTTAGAGGTCATAGAAAAGGATAGGATTCGTCTTGAAAATCTATATAGAGAAAAGGCTGTAGCTAAACAAAAACTGGATCATATCTTTGCCCGATACAAGGCAACGGTTCAGGGAAAGAAATTAGCACGGGCTCAAATAAAGAGGGCAGAGGCGGCCTTGAAGCAGCTACGGATCCTCTATAGAGATCACAGGATCCATGCCCCCATAAGTGGTTATATCTCCAGGCGCTATGTAGATCCTGGTGCCATGTCTTCTACAAACCGACCGATAGTTCAGATATCCAATGAGTCTAAATTGAAAATTGTTACATCTGTAACTGAAAAGGATTTTCCACACATCCATAGGGGAATGAGAGCGGAGATCAGAGTCGATGCATTTCCAGGCAGGGTCTTTAAAGGAAGAGTTTCTCTTATAAGTCCCACTATTGACCCTTCAAGTCGAACCGGTGAAATTGAGATCCATATTCCAAACCCAGAATTCACTCTGCGTTCCGGGATGTTCGCACATATTCGCCTTTATCTTGGCAAGCGAAAAACCCTCGTTATTCCTAAGGACGCCTTGAACAGGGTTCCAGGAACCGGTTCCTATTATGTCTATGTGGTTGAAGACGGAAGGGCCTATCTGAAAAATGTTGATACAGGTATCCACTTAGCTCACCTTGTAGAAATCACCCAAGGACTTAAAGATGGTGAACTGGTGGTGGTTAAAGGGCAAAACCGTCTAAAGGACGGTCTTGAAGTTATTGTAAAAAGAGGAGTGAAGGGTATCGGCAGATGAGGCTTCCAGAGTTTTCTGTTAAGCAACCTGTGGCAACCTTGATGCTCTTTTTAGGGGTAATCCTTCTGGGGACCATCTCTCTTACCCAATTGAACATTGACCAGTTTCCGGAGATAGAACCACCTGTGGTATCAATTCTTACAACCTGGCCAGGGGCAAGTGCATCGGATGTTGAAACCGAGGTTACCAAAAAGATAGAGGATCAGGTAAACACCGTAAACAATCTGGATCAATTGATATCAAAGTCCTTAGATAATCTCTCCGTGATTCTGTGTCGATTTGAATGGGGAACAGACCTGGATGTGGCTACCAACGATATCCGCGATCGGTTGGAATTGGCAAAGAGAGACCTGCCAAAAGAGATCGAACCTCCAATACTCTTTAAATTCAGCAGCGCCACTGCTCCAATACTCTTTATGACCATAAGCGGCGAGAAGAGCTGGCCCCGATTGTATTACCTTGTGGATAAATATATATCCGATGAGCTTAAAAGGGTGCCAGGTGTTGGGGCTATAACTCTTTATGGTGGGCTTCGAAGAAGGATAAATGTCTACTTCGATCTAAATAAGCTGGAGGGATTTCACCTCTCCATGGATAAGATTAACCGTATACTTGCCGCTGAAAACCTGAATATCCCTGCAGGGAGCATTAAATCAGGTCTAAAGGAATACTTTGTAAGGTTCCCTGCCCGATATAAGACACTGGAGGAGATCCGCTCCACTGTCATCGGTTATTATCAGGGAAGGCCTGTTTATCTTGGAGATGTGGCCCAAGTTGAGGATTCCTATAAACCCCAAGAATTGAACGGCTGGGGTGATGGAAAGAAGGCCATTGTGCTCATTCTTCAAAAACAGACCGGTAAAAATACCGTGGCTGTGATCGATCGGGTGAAGAGAAAACTAAAGGAGATCCAGAAGATACTGCCTTCTGATGTGAAAATCAATATAGTATCCGATAATTCTTACAATATTCGTCTATCTCTCAGAAATCTTCAAAAGACCCTTTTACTTGGCATACTCTTTGTTATACTGGTTACCATTGCCTTTTTGCGCAGGCTTAAAGCAGCCTTAATTATCGCTTTGACCATTCCATTTTCCCTGATAATCGCTTTCATATTCCTTTACTTAGGTGGTTATACCATCAATCTGGTATCTCTTATGGCCATGGCAATCGCTTCAGGGATGGTGGTGGATAACGGTATCGTAGTCCTGGAAAACATCACAAGGCACAGAGAAGAAGGGGGGCGTGCCAAGACAAGCGCCATCTTTGGAGCAAGCGAGATGGGGATGGCTATCACTGCATCCACCATGACCACTGTGGTAGTATTTGTGCCGCTTATGTTCCTTAAGGGTCTAAGTGGTATCTTCTTCAAACAGCTTGCCTTCGTCATTGTAACTACCCTCCTGGGTTCCCTCTTTACATCCCTTACCATGACCCCCATGCTGAGCTCTAAGTGGATTACTTCCACCTCTGAGGCTCTTAAAAATAGAAGAGGGTTGCTAATCAAACTCTACAGAATCTCTGAAAATTGGTTTAGAGGTATCGATGAAGGCTATAGCAGACTTTTAAACTGGTCACTTAGACATAGAAAGACAGTGGTCTTCTTGGTCATTTCGGCCTTCATCAGCGGCCTTTCACTTATTCCCTTTCTTTCCACATCTTTTATACCAAAGGTTGACTCTGGAGATGTGAATATCGATTTTCGTCTGCCTGAGGGAACACGAATTGAAGAGACAAACCGGGTCGTAGAGAAGATTCTGAGGATCATAGATGAGGTGGTCAGGCGTGATGAGATAAGGCATTCCTATGCCTATGATGGGCGGACTGAAAAGGGGATCGGAGTGGCCTTAGGCTTTGATGAGGGATCAAATGTGGGAGGGATAGGCTTTAAACTTGTGGATCGGGATCAGAGGGAAAGAAGCGCTAAGGAGATTGCCAATCTAATCAGAGATAGGATCAAAACCATTGCAGGTATATCAAGGCTCAAGGTGACTGCCACGGATCCCACGGCTTCTATAATGATGGGAGGTGAAAAGCCTGTGGTGGTAGAGATTCAGGGACCGGATCTGAAGGCCAATTTTACCTTTGCAAAAAGACTCAAAAATGGCATGCTTAAGATCCCCGGTCTTGTAGATATTACTATCAGCCAGAAAGATTTAAGGCCTGAGCTATGGATCAAAGTGGATCGAAAAAAGGCCTCATCCTTAGGGCTAAATACCGCCATGATAGCACAGGCAGTGCGAAACTACTTTTACGGGTATGAGGCAACTGATTTTCGGGATGCAGGGGATAGTTATGACATTTTTACCAGGCTTAGAAAAAGAGACAAGGACCGCCTACAATCCCTCTATGAGGTCCCCATCTTCACTCCGGATGGCAGGATGATCAGACTTAGTAATGTGGCAGCTATTGTGGAAGGTGAAGGCCCTATTGAGATCCAGAGGAAGAACCGACAGAGGATCATCAAGGTGGAGGCAGACACCTTCGGAAGATCCTTAGGGGAGGTCACTGCGGATATTAAGGAGCTGATTGAAAAGATAAGTGTTCCCCAGGGGATCAAGGTCAGTTTCGGAGGAGAGATCTATGAGCAGAAAAAGGCCTTTCGGGATCTGACCCTGCTTCTTATCCTGGGTATTGTCCTGGTATATATGGTCATGGCGTCTCTATTTGGAAATTTCAGAGATCCTTTCATCATTATGTTCTCTGTTCCTTTTGCCTTTACCGGGGTTTTCTATGCCTTTTACCTTACAGGTGTAACCTTAAATCTGATCACTTTCATGGGTGTAATAATGCTTATGGGCATTGTAGTGAATAACGCAATCGTCCTTCTAGACTACATCCACCTGCTCCAAAAGCGTGGTGAGCCCCTTTGGGAGGCCATTACCCATGCGGGTAAAAATCGTCTTCGTCCTGTGCTTATGACTACCCTTACAACCTTTTTTGGAATGCTCCCTATGGCCATCTCAAAGGATGTGGGAGCGGAGGTATGGAATCCCTTGGGGATCACAATGCTTGGTGGACTTTCTGTCTCAACTCTGGTAACCTTAATAGTTGTGCCCACTGTCTACTATATGCTGGAAAGTAGAAAAAAGGAGCCTGCAAGATGAGGATGTTTTTCATTATCTATGATGCAGACTTAGATGAAGAGGTGATGCAGCTCCTTGAGGAGTGCAATGTTTTGGGTTTTACCAAATGGGACCGGGTCCTTGGCAAAGGAAAGAGATCCTCCCCCAAGATGGATGACGCAGTGTGGCCAGGTTTTAATTGTGCCATTGCCCTTGGCGCCGAGGATTACAGTGCAGATAGGATCTTTGATAAAATTTCAAAGTTTTCAGAAAGAATGGGCGGTAAGGGAATAAAGCTGTTTGAAATTCCTGTAATTAGAGAAATTTAGTGAAAGAGAGTTCATCTTTTAATTATGAGAGCTTAGCTTAACCTCAAGATAAGGAGCTATATATGGATGAAAGAGCCATGATAAAAGAGCTATCAAATTTTTTCTATCCCAAAAATATTGTGGTAGTAGGTGTCTCTGCTGAAAAGAATAACCTTGGGAAGAATATTGTAATGAATTGCCTTAAACTCGGCTATCAGGGAGAGATTCTATCTGTGGGGCTCAAGGGCGGTGTTGTATATGGACAGAGGATTTATAAATCTCTTGAAGAGATTAAAAGTGACATAGGCCTTGCTGTAATCCTTACGCCTTCAATTACAATACCCGGAATATTGGAGCAGTGTGGCAAAAAGGGTATAAGATATGTTGTAATTGAATCTGGTGGCTTTTCTGAGATGGGTAGAAAAGGAAGATCCATTGAAAGGGCATGCCTTGAGGTTGCAGATAGATACGGTATCAGATTTATAGGGCCAAACGGAATAGGTGTAATAAATATGGAAAATGGACTCGCCATGCCCTTTGTCCCCATTCAGCAAGATCTCCATCCTGGATCCGTATCTATCCTTGCCCAGAGTGGTGGGGTAGGTCTTAGCTATCTTGCGTTTCTTGCAGAGGAAAATATCGGTATAAATAAATTCGTCTCAATAGGAAATAAACTGAATGTAGATGAAAATGACCTTCTCTCCTATCTGATAGAGGATGAAGGAACAAAGATTATATTGATCTATCTTGAGAGCTTCTCTGATGGAAGAAGATTCCTTGAAATCGCATCCCGTTCCACCAAACCCATATTGGTTCACAAATCAAACAGATTCAAAGAGAGTGCTCATATTGCACATTCACATACAGCGGCGCTTTCTGCAGACGATGAGCTTGTAAACTTTGCTCTAAAACAGGCTGGCTGTATCAGGGTAAATACAATGGATGAGGCCATGGACTACACTAAATCCCTTACTATGCCACCACTTAAAGGTAAGAGGCTTGCTGTGGTTTCACGCTCAGGTGGCCATGCGGTGATCGCCACAGATGCCTGTGCATATTATGGCTTTAAATTGCCTTCTTTCCCAGATAGTTTTCTTAAAAAGATAGAGAAGCGTCTAAGGGCACATGTAATAAGACTCCAAAATCCATTGGATCTTGGTGATCTCTTTGACCTGGATTTTTATGAGTATATTGTTGAAGAACTTTTAAAGAGAGACGATGTAGATGGTATCCTGCTTGGTCATGGTTATCGTCCTAAAAGTCCTGAACAAGAAGCCTCACGTAAGCTTGTTCAAAGGGCAGCTCAACTTATGGAAAGATACCAGAAACCCATAGGGCTGTTTGTTTTCACAGAGTCATCTGAGATAGAATATCTGAGAAGAAATTCCAATATACCCATATTTTCCTCCCCTGAAAATGCAATGCGTGCGTTTAATCTCTCATATAGATGGGCATTTAGAAGGCCAATACCCATAAGACCTGGAAGAATCAGTGGAAAAGATAAAAAAAGAGCTACGGATATATTAAAAAAGAATGAAGGCAAAAAGGCCATATCCCTTAAAGACTCGCTTGAACTTATCAAAAGCTATGGTATTTATACTGTAGAGCACATGATAGCAGATGGGCCTGAAGATGCCATCAACATCTGGAGGAAATTCAATTCTCCCATAGCCATGAAGATCAACACCCCTCTTTTTATCCATAAAAGCGATGAAGGAGCATTGAGACTGAACTTGAATTCGGAAAAGGAGATCATTGAGGCCTTTGAGAAATTTCAACAGATAGCAGGAGGTAGGAATATAGAAGTTCTAATTCAGCCCATGATAAAGGAAGGAACAGAGATCATATTGGGTGGAAAACGGGATCAAGTATTTGGCCCTGTGATTCTTTTTGGGCTTGGAGGAATATTTGTAGAAGTTCTGAGAGATGTGGTCTGGAGAGTTGCTCCTGTAAACCGTCAGGAGGCAAGACGTATGATCAATCAGATAAGGGCACAGAAAATTCTAAAGGGGATAAGGGGTAAAGGCCCCTTAGACACTAAGGCCTTGGAAGATATGATAGTAAGGATATCTCATATATTAATAGATCTTCCTGAAATAGAAGAGATAGATATCAACCCCATATTTTTATTTCAACAAGGCAGAGGGGCTAAGGCAGTTGATGCCCGAATTATCCTTAAATAGACGTTAATAAGGATCTGCAGGAAGAAACGTTAAAAACTTTTAAGGGAGATAGATCGGTCTTCCTATACATGCCCTGGCTGCCTCTGAAAGTGACTCACTTATGGATGGATGTGGAAGGATGCTCTTAGAGAGCTCCTCTAGGGTGGCTTCAAGTTGTATTGCAAGCACTCCATATCCTGCTATCTCACAAACCCCTTCTCCTATCATATGTATTCCTAAGATTTCGCCGTATCTCTTATCTGCCACAATCTCAATGAGACCATAGTCTTGGGAAAGGAGCATTCCATAAGGGTTCATGCTTAGGGGGGCTGTGCCAGTGATTACATCATAACCAGCCTCTTTTGCCTCTTTTTCTGTAAGACCAATACAGGCAATCTGTGGAGATGTGTAGAGTATCCTTGGCAATGTCCTATAGTCAATAGCGCTTTTCATTCCCATTGCATTCTCCGCTGCTACTATACCTCCTGAAGATGCAAGATGTGAGTAGTGTCTATGCTGAGGGGCAGAGACATCCCCCACCGCATAGACTCCGTGTATCTCTGTTTCCATTCTTTCGTTTACACTTATATAATCTCTGTCTAAATCAAGTCCCAATCTTTCAAGCCCTATTTCATTTAGCATTGCATTTCTCTTCATATAGACAAGATAGTCTGTGTAAATAGATTCCTCTTTTCCTTTTCTATTTATCTGTATCTTAAGCCCATTCTCTGAGTCTTTTAAAGAGAGGATCTCTGATCTTGTATATACCTTGATTCCTGCTTCCTTAAGCACTTTAGTGATCCTTGAAGATATGGATTTTGACTCTCTCTTTAGGAGTCTATCTTCAGAGGTAATAAGATATACCTTAGAGCCTGTGGTTGCCAAGAGTTGTGCCACTTCAGGCATAAATGGATTATCCCCAGAGATTAAAAATCTCCCTTTCTGCTTCCATCCAGTGAGAAGATGATCAGAGGTAATAACCCTTTTTCCATCTATAGGGGCAAATTCTGGATCAAGCCACCTGCTACCAGTTGCAATTATGAGCTTTTCTGCCTCTAAGATAGAGCCATCTACCTCCACTTCCTTAGGAGATCTGAGAGATGCCTTCCCTTTAATAAGCTCAATCTGATTTTTCTTTAAGATGCCTTCTACCCCCTTTTGCATAAATCCTATCAGATCCTTCTGCCGTCTAAGAAGTTTGGATATATCCATATCATCTGCCTTAAACCCGATTCCCATATCCTTTCCAAGGGATACAAAAAAACCTCTTATATGAGATGCCCACATCATATGGGTAAAGGGGATACAGGCACTGTTCATACAAAATCCACCAAGTCTCGATCTCTCTATGAGAGCCACCTTTGCCTGAAGCTGAGATGCCCTTATTGCCGCTGCCACTCCACCTGCTCCTGCACCAATAACAATTACATCAAATCTCTCTTTTTTCATGCCATCTCCCCTTTAAGCCTTTCAGTATGCCAGAATAAGTGATGGATTTTCTATCAAGCTGCTTATATCTTTTAAAAACCTCGAAGCAGGCGCCCCATCAATTATCCTGTGATCAAATGTGAGGCTAAGTCCTATCCTCTTTTCAGCGACAATCTTTCCATCCCTCGCCACTGGTCTATCTATAATCCTTCCGATTCCAAGTATGGCACTCTCAGGAGGTCTTATTATGGGTGTAAAATGATCTATGCCTGCAAACCCTAAGTTTGTTATAGTGAAGGTTCCACCACTTAGCTCATCAGGTGAAAGCTGCCCTTGCCTTGCTCTATTTATCAAATTATCGATCTCATCTTCTATCTCAAGCAATCCCTTTTTATCAGGTGCTCTTACAACCGGAACGATCAGATAATCATCCTTTTCCATGGCAAAGCCTATATTTATATCTTTCCAGACCTTGATATTATCCCCATCAACACTTGCATTTATCCTTGGATGCCTTTTGAGTGCCGCTGCCACTATCTTTATAAAAATGGCATTATAAGAGACCTTCTTACCTGAGATAGTGCTTATCTGATCCTTTAGCCTTACAATTGCTTCTGCTCCTGCATCTGTATGAAGTGTTAGTTGTGCGGACTGGCTGAGGCTCAAAAACATATTGTCAAATATGGTGCGTCTTATACCCTTTATAGGTATAATCTCTATAAGGGCCTTTTCTTCTTTGACCTCTCTTTTAATCTCTAAGGCCTTTAATACATCCCTTCTTATGATCCGTCCACCAGGTCCACTTCCTTCAATTACACTTAGATCAAGATTATGTTCCCTTGCAATGGCACGTGCAAGGGGGGAGGCCTTTATCCTCCTTTGTGGTGATGGAGTTGGGGCTGTGATCTGAACTATATCTTTAGAAACTTTTCCCTTTTCTTCCATTTTTCCTAAGATGGGATACTTTTTGATTATCTCCTGGTATTCGGCCTGATCCTCTGCAATATATGCCACCACCTCCTGCACCTTACATCTCTTTCCCTCCTCAACTATTGGATGAAAGATCCCATCTGCTGGTGCCTCAACCTCATATGTTACTTTATCAGTTTCAATAATCAGGATAACATCACCTCTTTTTACCTGATCTCCTGAACTGAACTTCCACTCAACCACTGTGGCATTTTGCATCGTAAGACCGAGTTTTGGAATCCTTATCTCTATCATACCAATTACTCCCTATCCTCTAAGTGTCTCTTTAACTGCATCTATAATATCCTTTACCTGTGGAATTACATAGTCTTCCATAACAGGGCTAAAGGGTATGGGAACATCCTTAGAGGCAAGCCTTCTGACAGGTGCATCCAGATAATCAAAGAGCTTTTCTCCAATTAGAGCGGCAATCTCTGCCCCAAAGCCACCTGTAAGACATGCCTCATGCACGATGAGTGCATGATAGGTATGAGAGATGGATTCAGATATGAGCTCAAAATCAAGGGGCTTAAGGGTTCTAAGATCAATAATCTCTACATCAATTCCCTCATCTTTCAAGGCCTTCGCTGCCTCAAGACAAAGATATGTCATCCTGGAATAGGTTATAATAGTGATGTCACTTCCTTTCCTCTTTATATCTGCCTTTCCCAAAGGAATAAGGTATTCTCCCTCAGGAACAGGCCCTTTCTCAGAAAAGAGCCTTTTGTGCTGAAAGAATATAACAGGATCATCATCCCGAAGTGCGCTCTTTATAAGTCCTTTTACATCAGCAGGCTCGGAAGGGATCACAACCTTTATTCCAGGGAGATGCACAAACCATGACTCAAGGCACTGGGAGTGATGTGCCGCTGCCCTCAGCCCTCCTCCATCAGGTGCCCATATCACCATGGGAATGCTTACCTGTCCCCCTGACATGTATCTTATCTTTGCCGTCTGATTTGCTATCTCATCCATGGCAGTGGTCACAAAATCTGCAAAGTGCATATCCACAAGGGGTCTCATACCGGTAAGTGCTGCCCCAAGCCCAGCTCCAATTATACATGTCTCTGATATGGGAGTATCAATGACTCTGTCAGGAAATCTCTTATAAAGTCCTTTAAATTGTCCAAATATGCCATCATGAGCAGTTATATCCTCACCAATGATAAAGATGCTATCATCCCTTTCCATCTCCTCATGGAGTGCCTCTGAGAGGGCCTCTGCGCATGACAATATCCTTTTACCCATTATCGATCCTCCAATTTGTATAAAGATCGCTTAAGGCATCTTGAGGTTTAGGAAATGGTGATTCCATGGCATATCTTACTGCATCTTCAATCTCGTCTTGAACCTCCCTTCGCATCCTGTTGTCTTCTGATTCAGAAAGTATCCCATCACGTAAAAGGATCTTTTTAAATCTCTCAATGGGATCATTTTTAAGATATTGCTGAATTTCCTCTTCTGTCCTGTATCTCTGAGGATCTCCCTCAAAGTGTCCTCTGAATCTATATGTCCTGTTTTCCACAATTGATGGCCCTTTGCCCTCCCTTGCCCTCTTTACTGCTCTTCCAACTGTCTCTCTTACTGAAAGAACATCGTTTCCATCCACTTCATAGCCAGGTATTGCATATGCAGATGCCCTTTTGGCCACAGATCCGCCTGCAAGGGCATATTTGGCAGGGGTTGTAGAGGCATAGAGGTTGTTCTCACAAACAAATACCACTGGCAGCTTCCATATGGATGCCATATTACAGGCCTCATGAAAGGTCCCACGATTTGCCGCACCATCACCAAAAAATACCACAGCCACCTGTTTTGTCTTTCTAAGCTTTATAGAGAGACCTGCCCCAATAATTATGGGAAAGCCTCCTCCAACAACACCATTTGCACCCAGAATTCCAAGGGAGAAATCTGCAATATGCATGGACCCACCCTTTCCTTTGCAATAACCTGTTGCCTTTCCAAGAAGTTCAGCAAACATGAACTTGGGATCAGCCCCCTTTGCTATGAGATGGCCATGTCCTCTATGGGTGCTTGCAATATAATCATCTTCCCTTAGCACAGAACAGGTCCCTACAGCCGATGCCTCCTCTCCTATTGAAAGATGGATGAAGCCAGGGACATGTCCCTCTTTGAAAAGAAGACCTGCCTTCTCTTCAAATGCCCTTATAAGAAGCATCTTTCTGTAGAGTTTCATTTTTTCCTTTTTACTGATCTTCACTGTTTCAAACCCCTTTCAAAATTTTCATGGACTGTAAAGCCCTGCCCTTATGGGCAGGTAAGTGGATAAAGAAGGAAACAGAGAGATTATGATAAGCACAATCACATCCATAATAACAAAAGGGATGGCCTGTTTTGCAAGTGAATCCAGCTCACCCTGTATCAGATTTGCGGCTGTAAAGAGATTCACACCCACAGGTGGAGTTGCCTGACCAATTGCAAGTGCAGATACAAAGATCACCCCATACCAGAGGGGATCTATATTAAAAGAGGCAAGCACAGGGATAAGTATGGGCATAACTATATATGAGATGGAGATGGCATCAATTATCATGCCCAAGGCCAGAAGCAGGAGATTTACAAGCACAATCATAACAACTGCATTGGGAGAGATCCTGATTACAAAGTTTGCAGCCATATCCACAATTCCAATAACTGATGCTGCCCATGTAAATATTCCTGCAAATACCACAATAAACATTATCACTGATGTAGTTACTGTGGCATCCACCAATATAAAGACCAGATCCCTCCATGTGATGGAATGATAGACAAAGATTGCTACAAACAAGCTATAAAATACCGCAACCACTGCCGCTTCTGTGGGAGTAAATATCCCTGCATATATTCCACCAAGAATTATTACAGGTGCAAGAATCGCCCATATGGACTCCTTTAAAGATATAAGGATCTCCTTTAAAGATCCTTTTCTTTCAAGTCCCCTGTATCCTCTTTTCTTTGATATAAGATAGGCCACAAGCACAGTTCCTGCACCGGTAAGAAGCCCAGGGATTATTCCTGCTACAAATAGCGCACTGATGGATACACTGGTTATATCTCCATATATGATAAAAGCGATGCTCGGGGGAATTACTATTGAAAGATCAGATGAGTTTGCTATGGTTGCACCTGCAAAATACTTATCATATCCCTGCTTAATCATAGGAGTAAGGAGTATTAGACCCACTGCAGCAGTGGTTGCAGGCCCTGAACCTGAAAGGGCTCCCCAAAACATGCAGGTCAGAACTGCCACAATAGCAAGTCCACCAACCATCTGCCCCACCAAAAGCTCAAAGAAATGCGCAATGGTAGCAGCAAGCCCTGCCTTATCCAGTATCACCCCTGCAAGCACAAAGAAAGGGATGGCAAGAAGGGGAAATTTTGCAATTCCGGTTGAAAAATTAACCCCCAGCATACCTATTCCAAGATCAAACTGGATGATTGTGGCAACTGCTGATATCCCAAGCGAAGTCCCTATAGGCACTCCCAATGCCATTAAAAGAAAGAAGAGCAGAGTTATAAGGAGCACATCCATTAAGATTTCCCCTTCTCTTTTTCAAGCTCTGAAAGCCTTGTAGATACGTTCCTGTATATACCTAAGAATACATAGACGGAAAACACAGGAACACCTGCATAATAGATCCATACAGGGATTCCAAGAGCAGCTGAAGTCGCCTTAAAAAGTGTTATCTCATTGTATATGGACTTTATCATATATATATCTACAAAAATAAATAGCAATGCGCTTAGCATCGAACTGAATACGATCACGGCCTTTTTCATCTTCTTTGGAAAGATATTGAACATGGTTACCATACCAAGCTGGCTTCCTCTTTCAAATGCAATTCCAGATCCGACCACTGTAAGCCATACAAAGAGATTTATGGTGATCTCTTCAGTGGCTGCAAATGAAAAATGGAAGATATATCTGCTGAGCACATTTATAAATGCAATAGATGCCATGGTAAAGAGAAGTATTGCTGCAATCCAGTAATCAGACCTGATTCGTTCCTTTTCCCTTTCCATAGGCATATCTCTTTTTAAGAAAATATTATCTTTTCATATCGGCTCTTGCCTTTTCTACCAAGTCTTTTCCTATCTTTGGCACCCATTTCTCATACAATGATCTGGTCGCATCTATAAATGCCTTTCTCTGCTCATCAGTTAGAAATGTCACCGTCATCCCTTTGCTTTTCATATACTCAATGGGCTTAGAGATCTTCATGGTATAGTTAAATTCATTTTTAAGGATATTTATGGACTTATCACCATCAAGTCCTGCTCTACAGAGTGCCTTTTCAAAACGGGCCGCTTCAACTGCCGCCTCCTTTATGGCCTTCTTTATATTATCTGGAAATGCCTTCCACTGCCTCTTACCCCAATAAAAGACCACAGGATCCACCAAGTAGTTCCAGAATGTTACATATTTATGATACTGCCAGATCTTTACAGGCACCAAGACACCCACAGGATTTTCCTGACCATCCACCACACCCTGCTGAAAAGCGGTTACTGCATCTGCCCAGTTCATATTAACTGGATCAGATCCCAGCTTTCTAAAGATATCAATAAATATTGGACTTCCCACAACCCTGATCTTAAGGCCTCTGAGATCTTCTGGCCTTCGGATAGGTCTCTTGCTATTGGTGACCTGTCTAAATCCGTTTTCAGCCCATGCCAGGCCCACTATTCCTTTCCTTTCCATTGCCTTAAATATAGCATCTCCTGCGCTTCCATATTCAATCTTATCCAAGTTTTCAAATGTATTAATAAAAAATGGTAATGAAAACAGATTGGCCTCAGTGACCACTGGTGAAAAATTAATTGTGGATTCCATCGCACAGTCAATCACCCCATTTGCTACCATCTGTGCTGACTTTAACTGGGCACCTTTAAGCAGAGAGCTTCTCCAATATGGCTTTATGTTTATCTGACCTTTTGTCTTTTCCTTTACAAGCTCACAGAACTTGATTGCCCCCTGTCCCCAGTAAAAGGCAGAAGTAACGTTCACGGTCATCTTATATTCCTTTTTGAACTTGGCTGCCCATAAAGGTGTAACTCCTAAAAGGATTATAGAGATACACAAGATACCAACCAAAAATGTCTGAACCTTTCCTTTCATCTCTTTTCCTCCTTTCTCCAAGTTATATCTTCATATTGAAATGTGCCTGTCCACCTACCTGGAATCAGGTGGACATGCAATGCCCTTGCAGGCCTATTCCCCACAGACACTCCCTTATGTGGAACATTTCCATTCCAGTATGCGGCACATCCTGGCTTTAGTATAAATTCCTGAGATCCCAGCGTTAGCTTTACAGTGCCTTCAAGCACATACATAAACTCCTGACCATCATGCACTCTGAACTCCACCTCCTCATCTCTTCCAACATAGGTAACAATAGCAGGTTCCATAAAGGGGTTTTGCATTCCACTTGCAAGAAGCTCAAGCTCATATGCCACATTCTGATTAGTACCTGAACGAGATATAATTTTTCTCCGATTTCCAGGAACAGTAATCAGGAATCCCTTTTCTCCTCCTGCCTGAAAGAAGTAACCGATATCTGTCTTTAAGGTATCTGCAATCACCTGAAGCGTTGTAATTGAAGGAATGGTCAGTCCATTCTCTATGCGGGATAACATGGAAGGGGAAAGACCACTTACTGAAGCCAACTTCCTCTGGGTAAGGCCTGCACCCTCTCTCAACTCCCTTATCTTTAATCCAATTCTTCTTGCTAAATCGGATTTATCCATTTTTTATTGCATATTTATCAATTTTGTTTATTAATATTAAAAATCAAGGATGTCAAGAATAAATTAAAAAAGAGCATGTCTAATGAAGAGAGCTCTTTTGCTAAATTTAGGGCTAAGGGATTATCTAAGTGTTTGGGAACTTCAGCGTAGCCTTGTTATGGCAAAGTCAGACCGTATTATAGATAATGATCTCTTTCTCATTTTAGAGCATAACCCAGTCTTTACCATTGGAAAGAGAGGCTCTTCAAATCATATTTTGGTATCTTCTACTTTTTTATCTTCAAAAAATATTCCCATATACCGTATTGAAAGGGGGGGAGATATCACATATCACGGCCCTGGTCAGCTAATCTGTTATCCCATAATAGATATTAAAAGAGCCCATTTAGGGGTGAGAGAATTTGTGGATGCTCTTGAAGAGGTTATGATTTATGTTGCAGCAACATATGGAATCTATCCCCATAGAAATCCCTTAGGAAGAGGAATCTGGCTCGGTGATAGGAAGCTTGGAAGTATTGGTATAGCAATTAAGGCCGGTATAAGCTTTCATGGATTTGCACTTAATGTAAACAATTCCCTTGAGCCATTTAGCTGGATAGATCCATGTGGGCTAAAGGGCATAAGAATGACATCTATTAGAGAGGCCTTGGGCAGAGAAGTAGAGATGGACGAGGTCTATAAGGTTACAAAGATCGCATTAGAAGAGATTTTTAATATATCTTTAAAAGAGATTCACTTAGATAGACTAAAAGAAAGATTAGGAAAGGTGAGAGGAAATAGTGGTAACTTTAAGGCGTCCTTCCTGGCTAAATAAAAGAATTATCTTGGATAATAAGTATATTGAGATTCAGAAGATGCTTAAAAGAAAAGGACTGCACACTATTTGTGAAGAGGCCCTCTGCCCCAATATATATGAGTGTTTTTCAAAAAAGACGGCCACCTTTTTAATCCTGGGAAGATACTGCACACGCAATTGCAGATTCTGTGCAGTAAGACATGGAAAACCAAAAGCACCAGACCCTCAGGAACCCATTCTTGTTGCAGAGGCAGTAAGAGATATGGGTTTAGAGCATGTGGTAATAACATCTGTAACACGTGATGATCTACCAGATGGTGGAGCCAGCCATTTTGCAAAGACCATAGGTAAGATTAGAGAAATGAATCCTAATACCACTGTTGAAGTATTGATACCTGATTTTAGAGGTTCAACTGAGGCTATATCCACTGTTTTGGATGCAGGGCCAGATATTATAAATCACAACCTTGAAACCGTTCCAAGGCTCTATCCAAGGGTAAGACCAGGTGCAGATTATAATAGATCGCTTAATCTTTTAAGACAGATCAGATCTCTTAGCCCTACGATTCATACAAAATCAGGGCTTATGCTCGGACTTGGGGAAAGAGAGGATGATGTAAAGAAGGTCTTAGAAGATCTTATAGATGCTGGCTGTGAAGCGCTGACCTTAGGTCAATATCTACAACCTACTAAAATGCATATAAAGGTTGAAAGATATATATTGCCTTATGAGTTTGAAGAATGGAAAAGATATGCCTTAGAGTTAGGCTTTATAAGTGTTTCAAGTGGCCCATTTGTTCGGAGCTCATACAATGCAAAGGAGCTTCTAAAAACCTTAATACTTCATACCAGTTAGCATTTGGGCCTTGATCAAACAATATTAACTTTTTATTCTTTACCTGACCTTCTTCCCTAATCTTATAAAAAATACAGTCAATCCAGAGCAAAAGATACCTCTCCTTCAATGGCCTCTCCTGCTATTCAGAAAGCTTCGGTAAGATCCTATCCGTAATCTTAGAAATTAAAGATGCACTTATCTCAAAACCATACATCTCAGAAAGAAGCTCCTGAATGTTTCTGGTACTCATACCTTTTGCATAAAGTGCTACAATCTGAGCCTCCAGCTCATCAAGCATGGTCTGCCGTTTTATATAGTTAAAAATTAAACCTTAACCTTTACATAATTAAAATTTTTACACAATGGGGTGGACACTCCCGCCGTAAGACCCCAGAAGAAATCTTATAAATCATATTCTTATTTAACCTTTTTCAAGGCGTTCTGCAATCCATAGCTTAATTAGTGCCTGCCGGGTAAGACCAAGCCTCATTGCCTCTCTGTCAAGGGCATTGACAATCCAGATTGGAAAATCCACATTCACTCTCTTTGTCTTTAGGTTGGGTCTTCTGGCCTTGTTAAGCTCAAGATGATCAATTATAGACTCTCCCCTTTCAAATCTCTTATCAAACTCCTCACTCTTTATAGCTTTCATAAAGAGCCACCTCCTCCTTTCTTGATTTCCTCACAGAGATTATCCTGATTTTCTCTCCCCTATAAGTTATTATTGCTGACCAATGCTTTGTGCCTATCTTCCCCACAACAAGATACCTTTTCTCACCTACTGTCCTTGCAGGGATTTCAATCATAAATGGGTCATTAAAAAGTTCCTTTGCCTCTTCAAAATCTATTCCATGTTTGGTTTTATTTGATCTGCTTTTATTGATATCATATTCAAAATTCATACACTATCTATATAATTTTTATATTTAAAAATCAATCTAATTTTACTTGCCCCCTCTAAAGATTTGTTCCTCCACCTGTAATATATCATTTGACTTTTCTTGTGTTCTCGCCATTTCTCAGAGAGCCTATTGTCTCGAGAGCTTTGCCTACCCTTCATTTACGCTGGGGTTATACCCTCACTAAGTCGGATGACCCTCTGTGTCAGAGCCAGACCTCCTGTTCTTATTTTTCGGTTTATCTTCCGATCCACAGCTTGACCCATTTGTATAAAGGCTCCTTGCATAATGTGTTCTGATTCTGCCCTAAAACATAAATTACCCATT
>CBFDUE010000022.1:0-30567 GCA_965613025.1 uncultured bacterium | reverse complement strand
TTTTTTCAAGCAGAAGACGGCATACGATATCATGCCTAGTCTCGTGGGCTCGGAGATGTGTATAAGAGACAGGATATCTCCAGTATCTGATACTGAAGGCCAGTTTGAACTTAAATTATATCTTGTAAATAAAGATACAAATCAAAAATATCTGTTAGCTAATTATGACTTCATTTCATTAAATTTCCCTGAATATGTTCAGATAGAAAATGAGATAATTATACCCAAAGTAAATTGTATAGCGGACTTATACTTTGCTTTTGGAAACTTATCAAAAATTAAGGAATATCCATTCTATTTTATCCCTCAGGATGCTACAAAAATAGATCCTATTAGCTATAAAAATGATCCATTTAAAGTTGAAATAGATAAGGCATATAAGGATGAGCTGAGTGGTGAAATTAACTCAAAGCCTGAAAAGACCAGATGGATTGAGATTCCTGAGCTTGATGACACCAAGTGGTGTGTCTTTATGTATCAATTGGACACTGATGAAGAGGACTATATCATTGCTGAGCCTAATGCAAAGCTCACCTTAAGGCTATATGAAAAGGATAAGGATGGAAATTTAAAATATGTGGGTGAAAAGGGTATTGATCCGACCCAGAAATTTAATCTTGAGCTTTTGTTTAAAAAAGGATTTAGCTATCTATTAGAACTCCAGCCAAATTATGAACTTAAACAGGTAAAGTTTAAATTTGCATTTATGAATATTGCAAAGAGTGCGGATAAATATCTTCATTATTATAAATTTAAACTGGATGAGGAAGGAAGTTATGAAATAGCAAAACTTATAATTCCTAAAATCAGCACCTATCAGTTTTCTGTCTCCTCAGAATATCCGGTGAAGTTTAGTTTAAGTGATATAAATGGTGAGATTCTATCAATGGATGGGGCTAATAGCGTAAGCAAAAAAATACCACTTAAGACAGGGATCTATTCAGTATCAATTGAAGGTGATCCTGATACTCAAGGAATCTTTAAGATAGAGCCTAATCTTTCAGGCGATTATCTTGAAGTGGAATTGAATGATAATATCCTGAATGCAATGCCATATGAGGGAAAGACATTAATGAAATTAGAAAAAGAGGATACAGATATCTTGGTATTTAAGCCCAATTCTAATACTGTTTCGCTAAATATTGAACCTATTGATCTTAATGACTTAGAGACAAAGCTGGAAGTCTATTTGATGGATACAGCAGGAGAAGAATATGCATATAAAAATATCACCTTAGATGAGGAGATAGAAAAGGTCACTTTTAATGGGTATCCTGTTCAGAGTGGAAAGGTATATTTCATAAAGGTTAAAATCTATGAATCAGAAGATCCATTTATTAAGTATAAGATTAGCATTAATGATGTTTCAAGAGCCACGAATTTAAAAGAGCAGTCTTATCAGGAATTATACGATCAACAAAAGGCAGGGATAAGCGTTAATGAGAATCTTGAGGTGGTATTGGACTACGAGAAGACAGATGTAGGCAATCTGATTATAGTTACTGGATGCAGCAATACTCCGAAGGATCCTCTTTATAAGGCAAGTCAGATACTTTCAAAGAACATGTATCAGAGATTTTTACTGAGGGGATTTACTCATGAGGATATATATTGGATAAATGGGAATGAATCTGTGGACATAAATGATGACGGGTTAATTGATCTTTTGGTTGACTCTAAGGATACAAGCAAAGATAAGCTTTTAGATATTATTCAAAATTGGGCATCAAAAGGTAAAAATGCAGACAATGAAGGTCCATTATATCTCTACTTGGTTGATCATGGAAGTAATGAGTCCTTCAAAATTGCATCAAATGAAATTATTACTGCATCAGAGTTAAAACTGGCACTGGATAACTTTATCGAAGCCACTAAAAGAGATGTGGTGGTTATCATTGAGGCATGTAAATCTGGAAGCTTTGGAGATACCTTAACAGATAATGAAACAAATCCTCACATATGTTTTGTAGGGTCAGCGAAGGGTAATCAATTTTCCTATATA
The DNA here is from genome assembly GCA_965613025.1 of uncultured bacterium. Taxonomy (GTDB): domain Bacteria; phylum Desulfobacterota; class DSM-4660; order Desulfatiglandales; family JALVMZ01; genus CAYTXJ01. The sequence goes on along the minus strand of CBFDUE010000022.1, from coordinate 28,565 downwards.
GGAAACGGTGGAGAATCATTCAGCAAATTCTATGCGGACTACCTGATGAAGGGATATTCTCTTTATGATGCATTTGAAAAGACAAAGCAGACATTGAGCGATATGGGATCCATTTATAAGATACAAACACCTGTATTTATGGCCTATTCTGATGAATTAAAAAGTATTGTGGTTGGTGGAAATTTTGTAACTGCTAATATCGGAATGACTGAGATTTCCTCAATCAAGATAGATGGGATTGAGGAGAAAGATATCGTTAGCATTGATTTAGTAAATAAATCATTTATCCAAATTGAATGTGAGATCAAGGCCACAAACGGTATCCAGAATGTATGGGCATTGGTGATACCCCCTAATTTTGAACCGCCAGAGCTTGGAGACTTTGAAAGCCCCAGTTTGAAACCATATACACTTGAACTTCTCTATAACAAAGAAAAGGGGCTTTATGAAGGCACATTTCAGTTAGGTGATAAGACATTTACCGGAAATTATCTAATGACTGTCTTTGTTAAAGATGCTGATGATATGATATCTGCAAAGGCATTAGAATTTCAAGGAAAAGGAAAAGAGGTTATTGCCCCTGAACAATTGACCCAGGAAATAGCCTATAAGAATGGATGGAATCTTTTAGGATCAAAGGTGAATTTTAAGGTTGACGAATTTTTCAATGATGGTGAGAAATTTATAAGTCTATGGGTCTGGGTAAATAATAATTGGGCAGTATTTTTGCCATCTTTTTCTGATGGAGGACAAGGGTATGCGAATGCAAAGGGCTTTCTGCTTTTAGATAATATTTTAAGTGGTCAGGGCTTCTGGTTGAACGTTCTTGAAGATGGACAGATAGCCATTAATGGTTCTGCTCCTGCGGATGATAAGATCACGATTTCATTTGGATGGAATCTTATCTCCCTTAAAGGTGATAACTCGATACCAATAGATGATCTTATCTCAGGAAATGAAGATAAGATAATGTCGGTGTGGAAGTGGTTGGGGGATACATGGGCTGTGTATCTTCCTGTATATGGTCAGGATACCACAGAGCAATATGCGCAATCTAAGGGATTTGAAGTCTTAACAGAGATAAACCCAGGTGAGGGCTTCTGGATAAATGCAAATTCAGCCCTGGAGCTTTTAACAGAATAGGAGATTGCTTCGTCGCTGATGCTCCTCGCAATGACTTTTTCATCTTGCGAGCGAAGCGAAGCAATCTCAACTTAATCAACCAGAAACCTTCTGATCCATATCTTCGGGGTAGGTAAAGTATTCAATACCTAAATCTTTAATGACATCCATTGCAGAAGGCTCTATCATGGGGCTCACTATTATCCTTCTTTTAACCTCTTTTCCCTCTTTCTCTTTATAAAATTCCACCTTCCTAAAGAATGTATATACCTCTGACTTGCTGATTGATGACTTTATCTCCATTATCCATACCATACCATCGTGGATTACAAGATCAAGCTCCACCTGATCAGGCCTTCCAAACACCTTACCCTCTGTGTCGTACTTAAGATACCTCTCCACCTTAAGACCACTTATATCCTCTATCACCGATCTCATTGCCTCCCTGAAGGTATGCTCTGTTGATATTCCCCACCTTGCACCCAGCGCTCCTATTGTCCTATCTATCCTTCTATCCACCCTCCGAATCTCTTTGAGCATCTCTTCAAATCTCTTCTGATGTTCCTCAAATCTCCTATTTGATTCTTCCCTGAGCGCCCTCACTTCTGCCCAAAGGGCATTGAACTTTTTATCATGTTCCTCAAATCTCTTATTAGCCTCTTCTCTAAGTGCTCTTACTTCTGACCACAGGGTGTTAAACTTCCTATCATGTTCCTCAAATCTCTTTTGATGTTCCTCAAATCTCTTTTGATGTTCCTCAAATCTCCTATTTGCTTCCTCCCTGAGAGCCCTTACTTCTGCCCACAGGGTATTAAACTTCCTATCATGCTCTTCAAATCTCTTTTGGTACTCTTCAAACCTCCGCTGATGCTCCTCGAACCTCTTATTTGATTCCTCCCTCTGCTTCTGTATCTCTTTGAGAAGCTTCTCAAACCTATCCTCTGCCTCTTCCTTTGGAGCAAATACCCCTGATAGTATATTCCACAGTTCTACCTTTACCTCAGGATGCTCCCTTATGATCCTGGGTAGCTCCTCATATATGAGCCTCTTTATCTCCTCTTTGCTATATCCTGATCCAGTAACCTCCATATATTAACCCCTTAACATATTTTATTTTCTTTTCTATTAATCAAAATGTCAATAGAGGATACTACTTAGTAAAATTTCCACTTCGTAAGTGGACACTCATAGCCCCTTTCTTCCTGGGGCGGGATAGAAAATAGCATATCCCTTCATCTATCATCCTGTAGATCCAACGAGTCTTGTCCACATACAGAAATCCCCTCCAAATGAGTTTCTGTATGAAAGAAGGGTTTATTATTTAGTTGCCAAAAATCTAAAATATAATATGATTTAATTTTTAAACATTTAATACTTTGAGGAAAGTCATATGAACTGGAAAGAGAGGACATATTGTGGAGATATAGATGAAAGCCATGTGGAAAAGGATGTGGTGCTGATGGGATGGGTGGATGCAGTTAGGGATCATGGGAATTTGCTATTTATTCATCTAAGAGACAGAGCGGGCATTGTGCAGGTGGTGTTCGATCCCAAAGTGGATAAGGACACATATGAGCTTTCAAGGACGCTTAAAGAGGAATATGTGGTTGAAATTAAGGGTAGGGTAAAGAGGAGGCGTAAAGGAACAGAAAACCCTCATATAGTAACCGGCTCATTGGAGGTATTTGCAGAGGAGCTTAAGATCCTTTCCAAGTCATCCCCTCTTCCCTTTAAGATTAGTGAAAAGGCCATGTTTTTAGGAGAGGAGATCAGCTCAAGTCCTAAAAAGGTGGATGAAGAGCTCAGGTTAAGATACAGATATCTTGATCTCAGAAGGCCTTCAATGCAGGAAGGGCTTATAAAGCGATATGAAATAATAAGATTGATAAGGGAATATATGGACAGAAACGGATTTATTGAAGTGGAAACCCCCTTCCTTACTAAAAGCACACCTGAGGGCGCAAGAGACTATCTGGTTCCAAGCAGGATTCATAAAGGGAAATTTTACGCACTTCCCCAATCTCCGCAGCTCTTTAAACAGATCCTTATGATGAGTGGAATTGATAGATATTATCAGATAGTGCGGTGCTTTAGGGATGAAGATTTAAGACCAAATAGACAACCAGAATTCACCCAATTGGATATTGAAGCATCTTTCATAGACGAAGAATTTATCTATGAGCTTATTGAAGGGCTTATGTATGAGATATTCGAATATATCGGATACCAGATTCCTATCCCATTTAAAAGGATGAGTTATAGTGAGGCAATGGATAGGTTTGGAACAGATAAGCCGGATCTTCGTTATGATATGGCTATGAGAGAGCTAACCCATATATTTAAGAATACAAGATATGCAATCTTTAAGGATATCATATCCAATGGAGGTGTGTTAAAGGGGATATGTATAAAAGGCATGGCAGATAGGATGAGTAAGAATCTGCTTCAGAATCACTATGCCCTGAGTGTAGTTCCCGCACTTGGAGGTAAAGGGATGACATGGGCTAAGATAGTGCAGGGACAGCTCCAATCCAATATCGTTCAGTTCTTTTCTGAAGGTGAAAGACAGGCATTAATTGAGGAGATGGGCGCAGAGGAAGGGGATGTAATAATGATGATAGCGGATAATACCAAGGAATTGGTAAATAATATATTGGGAGAGCTCAGAAAGATCTTAGCAGATGATCTTAAATTGGTTGATGAAAAAGAATTTGTATGTCTCTGGATTACCGAGTTTCCACTATTTGAATCTAAAGATGGAAAGTTAAGCTCAAAGCACCATCCCTTTACCATGCCAAAGGATATGGAAAAATTATTAAATGAAGATACTCAGACTTTGATGTCCATAAGGTCCAGGGCATATGATCTGGTAATAAACGGGGAAGAGATTGGTGGAGGAAGCATAAGGGTGCATGATCCAGAGATTCAGAGGAAGATATTTAAGATATTAGGTCTAAATGATAGGGAGGTGGAAGAAAAATTCGGTTTTTTTATAAAGGCACTTGAATTTGGAACCCCACCTCACGGTGGTATTGCATTGGGGCTTGATAGATTAATAGCAATGTTACTTGGCAAAGATTCCATAAGGGATGTAATTGCGTTTCCCAAAAATAGAAGGGCATATTGTCCTTTAAGCGGTGCACCTTCATCTGTTAGCAAAGAACAGCTCCAGGAGCTTTCAATAGCCCCAATTAAAGAAGAGGTGGAGATTGGTCAGGTTGTAGGGATTAAGGCTTTAGAATACAAAAAGGAAGAAAAGATAACAGAGGAGGAGGTCAGACACATTGCAAGGCTTGCCAGACTTAAGCTTGAAGAGGAGGAGATTCCCATTTTTCAAAGGGAGTTAAATTCTGTACTTGAATATTTTTCAAATCTACAAGAGCTTCCTACTGAAGAGGTAGAGCCAATGAGCCATGTAATAAAGATAGCCAATGTCTGGAGGGAAGATATTCCAAAGAGGTCAAATATGGCAGAAAGATTGCTATCTTCTGCACCTGAAAAGGAAGCCGACCTCTTTAAGGTTCCAAAGATAATAGAGGGATAGGATGGAGCTTTATAATCTGAGTGCTTATACCCTTAGCAGGATGTTAAAAAGGGGAGAAGTAAGTTCTAAGGAGATTACCCTTAACCTTCTTAAAAGAATAGATGAACTTGATAAGAAAATTAATGCCTATATCACGGTGGACGCTCAAAGGGCCATCTCTATGGCAGAAGAGGCGGACAGAAGATTAAAGAGCGGATATCTTCCTTCACCACTAAATGGTATCCCTATTGCAATTAAAGACAACATTTGCACTGAAGGTATGAGAACCACATGTGGTTCAATGATTCTAAAAAATTATATTCCCCCTTATGATGCAACAGTAGTAGAGAGGCTTAAGAGGGCAGGATGTGTGATCCTTGGTAAGACCAATCTGGATGAATTTGGGATGGGATCTTCCAATGAAAACAGTGCCTTTGGACCTGCAAGAAATCCATTCAATACAGACTATGTAACAGGGGGGTCAAGCGGGGGATCTGCCGCAGCAGTTGCATCTGGTGAGGCAATAATTGCGCTTGGCACCGATACTGGAGGCTCCATCAGGCTACCCTCTGCCTATTGCGGTGTGATAGGGTTTAAGCCTACTTATGGAAGGGTTTCCAGATTTGGCCTCATATCCTATGCATCATCCTTAGATCAGATAGGCACAATAACTAAGGATGTAAGGGATTGTGCCATGCTATTAAATATCATCTCAGGCTATGATCCTTTGGATAGCACCTCTTTTAATACGGATTGCCCTGATTTTGTGAGCTTTTTGACTGGAGATATAAAGGGGGTAAAGATAGGTATTCCAAGAGAATATTTTGTAGAGGGGCTGGATTCCAGAATAGAAGAGAAGATCCAAGATGCAATAGAGCTTTTAAGAGGCTTAGGTGCAGAGATTGTGGATATATCCCTACCTCACTCTAAGTATGCCATAAGTACTTATTATCTTATTGCCACAGCTGAAGCAAGCAGTAATCTTGCCAGGTATGACGGGGTAAAGTTCGGATATAGGGCAATGGAGAATGTTTCAGATATCCTTTCTATGTATGAAAAGACAAGAGCAGAAGGATTTGGAAAAGAGGTCAAAAGGAGGATAATGCTTGGCACATATGTGCTATCAGCGGGATATTATGATGCCTATTATCTAAAGGCACTTAAGGTGAGGAGATTAATAAAGGAAGACTTTGATAGGGCTTTTGAAAAGGTGGATTGCCTTATTGCCCCGGTATCTCCGTGCCTTCCTTTTAAGATAGGAGAGAAGATGGATGATCCCATACAGATGTATTTAGTGGATATATATACTGTCTCAGTTAATCTTTCAGGACTTCCTGCAGTAAGTATTAGATGTGGAGAAATTGAAGGATTTCCAGTTGCTTTTCAGCTAATAGGGAGGGCCTTTGATGAGGGGATGCTCCTAAGAATAGCTGATACCTATGAAAGGGAGATTAAAGGGAATAATTATGGAATTTGAAACCATAATCTGTTTTGAAACCCATGTGGAGCTTGACACCCGTAGTAAACTATTCTGCACCTGCCCTGTTATGCATGATGCCCCCCCAAACACAAATATATGCCCAATCTGTACCGGCCATCCAGGGGTCTTGCCTGTGGTAAATAGAAAAGCAGTGGAATATGCTATCAGAGCAGGTCTTGCCCTGAATTGCAGAATCAATCCCATATCCAGATTTGCAAGAAAGAACTATTTTTATCCTGATCTACCCAAAGGATATCAGATCTCCCAGTATGAGACACCCTTCTGTGAAGAAGGGTATTTAGAGATTGAAACCGATAATGGCCTATATCCAGTGGGTATAAAGAGAATACACCTTGAAGAGGATGCGGGAAAACTCATTCATTCAACAGATTCCTTTGAGAGCTCTACATATAGTCTGGTGGATTTCAACAGAGCAAGTGTGCCGCTCTTAGAGATAGTAAATGACCATGAAAGGAATCCTATACGTTCTGCTACAGAGGCCAGGACATACCTTGAAACCCTTAGACAGCTCCTTATCCATATAGGTATAAGCAGATGCATAATGGAAAAGGGGCAGATGAGGTGCGATGTAAATATATCTCTTAAAAAGAGAGGAGAAAAAGGATTTGGAAACAGGACAGAGATAAAAAATATGTCTTCATTTAAGGCCATAGTGGATGCTCTCAACTACGAGATTGAAAGACAGAGAAAGATAATAATAAGAGGGGATATACCAAAGCAGGAGACACGTCTCTTTGATGAAAAGAGACGAATAACTGTGCCCATGCGGACAAAAGAGGATGCCCCTGACTACAGATACTTCCCTGATCCTGATCTGGTTGAAATTCAGATAGATGAAAAACTTATAGAAGAGATAAGATCTCAAATGCCAGAGCTTCCGCAAAAGAGGCTTATAAGGCTTGTGGATCAATATGGAATATCTAAGGATGAAGCAGCTATAATCATTAAGGAGAGGGAGATAACAGACTTTTTTGAAGAGGCCGCAAAGTTTTCTAAGGATACTAAGAGGCTCAGTAGATGGATCATTAATGAACTCTTCAGACTCTTAAAGGAAAATTCTCTTACAATTACAATGTCCCCTATTACACCCAGAACATTTTCTCAATTAATTGAACTGCTTACCAATGGTGAAATAACCGATCCCATAGGAAAGATTGTGCTTGAAGAGATGATAAAAAGCGGAAAAGATCCTTTTACCATAATAAGAGAAAAGGAACTTCAACCCTTAGAAGAGTCCAACCTGGTAGAGATTGTAAGAGAGGTCTTAAATAAGAATAGGGATATTATAAGGAAGATAATATCAGGAGATCCAAGACCCATTAATTTCTTGGTGGGGCAGGTTATGAAAAGCACAGGATCAAAGGCCGATCCCAAAGAGGCCAGAAGGATTATTGAAGAGCTTATCTCTAAGGGCCCTCCTAAGGAGTGAAAATTTGTAAACCTTAAATATTTAGGTTGACAATTTATAACTCTCTTTTTTAATTTTTAACCACAATGGAATTGGACACCAAAAAGATGGTATATGCTGGTCTCTTTGGTTCTCTTACCGCACTGGGAGCATATATAATCATTCCATTTCCCTTGGTTCCCATAACGTGTCAGACATTGTTTTTGAATCTGAGTGCGGCATTCTTAGGTGGAAGATATGCGGCCCTTAGTCAGCTCATATATATCTTTTTAGGAATTATGGGGCTTCCTGTGTTTGCTGGTGGAAAGGGGGGGCTTGGGGTACTCTTTGGCCCAACTGGTGGGTATCTATTAGGATTTATTTTAGCTGCATTTATTACAGGTTCTTTAATTGAAAAGTCAAAAAAGGGGATTATAGCCTTAGTTCTTCCCATGCTACTTGGAATGGTCGTCATCTACATGTTGGGAGTATTACAATTGTCCTTAGTTTCAAGGCTTAGCTTGAAAAGGGCCATATTGGTGGGTGTAATTCCCTTTATTATTGGGGACTTCTTTAAGATCTTAATTGCTTGCCTTATATATTTTAAGTTAAAAGACAGGGTAAGGTTATAGATTTATGATAAGAATCAAAGACGTATCTTTTAGATATCCAGGGTATTCTGATCCTGTATTAAGTAATTTAGATATCCAGATAGAAGAGGGAGAGTATATAGGCATTATTGGCCCTATTGGATCAGGAAAATCCACACTCTTGAGGCTTGTAAATGGTCTGCTTTTACCATCTGAAGGTGATATATACATAGATGGTATGAATACTAAGGAAGGCGGAGCAATATACAGAATAAGGCAGAAGGTTCAGATCCTGTTTCAAAACCCAGAGATTCAGCTATTCGGAAATGATGTTATAGAAGATGTGGCGTTTGGCCCAGCTAATATGGGCCTTTCAAAGGAAGAGGTCGTAGAAAGGGTGGATGAGGCATTGGAGATAGTGGGAATACGGTATCTGAGACATGCACCCATCCACTCCCTTTCCTTAGGTCAAAAGCAGCTAACCTCACTTGCAGGCATCATTTCAATGAGACCCAAATATCTCCTCTTAGATGAGCCTACTTCCTTCTTAGATCCCGCTTCAAGAAAAAAGATTATAGCTCTTTTAGGAAATTTTAAACAGAGAGGAATTACCATCTTACATGTAAGCCATGATCTGGAGGAGCTCAACCATGCAGATAGGGTAATTGTCTTGAGGAATGGAAGAATAGACAGATATGTCAAGAGACAGGATCTATTTCAGATGGAACAATACTTAGAAGAGATAGGTATGGAGGTCCCTCTGATTACCCGGTTGCTTATAAGATTAAGAGAGGGGGGAATTAATATCAGTCAAGATATAGGGGACTTAGATACCCTGTGTAAAGAACTTCTATATAGGCTAAGAAGATATGATTAATTCAGTGTATTATAGAGATAAAGAGTCCTTCTTAAATAGATTGGATCCCAGGGTGAAGCTCATATGCACCATCTTCCTTAATCTGTTAATCCTCAGAGCCCAGATTCTGGTTCTATCCATAATATGCCTTCTTATAACCTTCTGCCTTTTGCATCTCAAAGTTGGTCTTAAAAGGACGCTCATATCATTTAAGTATCTGCTTCCCCTGTTTATTGTGCTCTTTTTGGCCCATATCCTGTTTTTGCATGGAGATATTCGGGTGGGCCTCTATTATGGGTTTTTGGTAAATTTTAGATTTTTTCTCCTTGTGCTCATATCCACCCTCTTTATTGTGAGTACGAGACTTTCAGATATGATATTTTCAGTTGAATGGCTTATAAGTCCATTTCAGGTATTTAGAATCCCTGTAAAAGAGCTCTCCTTTATGATTGGAATGGGATTGAGATTCTTTCCTCTCCTATTTGAGGAGTTTCAATCCATAAGAGAGGTTGCTTCTTTAAAGGGGTTGGAGATGAATACAAAAAATCCATTTAAGATATTAAGGGCATATTCCATATTGATCCTACCTCTTATAAGAGGGCTTTTTAAAAAGGCAGAAGAACTATCCCAGGCACTGGAAGCCAGAAGCTGTGGTAGGCATATTCTGGATGCAAAAAGAAAGAGAGAGATCCTTCAAAGAATAGAGCTTCAATGATCTATAATAAAGATATCATCGGGAAAACGATTTAATTTCTTCATACCCTGTTCAGTAACCACAAATGTATTTTCCACGCCTACAACTCCCTTTTCAGGGATGAGGAATTTAGGCTCTAAGGCAATTGTCATCCCCTTTTTTAATCTGATATTAAAATTTCTTCCTATCACAGGCCATTCATCCAGCTCCAAGCCCACACCATGCCCTATAAATGGGACAGGCTTGGGAAACCCCATAAATCCATCTTTAAGACCCATCTCTTTTACCATCTCAATTGCAAGGGAATATAGGTCAGAGGCCGGTGTTCCAGGAATTCCCCTCTTTGCCACCTCATTCTGAATCATTATCATTTTCTGATGGATATCTCTTAGATCTTTATCAATATCACCTATTGAAAATATGCGTGTCTGATCAGATATATATCCCATAAAATTTGAGGAATAATCTACCAAGATAGGTTCATGGGATTGAATCTTTTTAAAGGAGGAACCATGTGATAAGAATGGCCCTACCCCCCATCCTGCAGTTGGCCCAGGAGAATTCCCCTGGGTGGCTGCAGCATATCCGGATATGATATGTCCATAGATGGATTCCATATTAAAGGTTCTCATACGTGTAATACCTGGATGCCCTCTTCTGCGATAGAATGCCTCAGCCAATGCGGCAAGATCAAGCTCCGTTTCCACATCCTTTATCATCTTAGGTATCTCTTCAAGGAGTTCATCACCTAATTGAGCGGCCTTTTGAACAAGACTTAGTTCATACTCAGATTTGACCATTCTCATATCTCTTATTAGAGGAGATATATCTACAAGGGTGCATCCCTCCAGAATATCTCTGTATCTCATATAGGTATTAACAGGAATGATATCCAGTTCAAGACCAATTACTGAACCATTAATGGATAGTGAATCTGAAATTATCTTAACAAGCCCTGAGAGGCTATTTAGCTCTATAATGTTTGGTAAAGGGGAGTCGTTTTGTGCCCTACCTAAATCCTTTCTGACCATCAGTATAGGATCTTCATCTGTAGGGATAAATAGATGGCAGTCCTGATCAGTATGAGCAAGATAATAGAGAGCAACCTTACCAATGATAAGTGCCCCATCAATACCCTCTTTTTTCATTAACTTTTGAAGATTTTTAATCCTTTTTTTTATTTCTTCCCTTATCTTCTCTTTTTCCATAATATACACACCTTTTGATGTTGACTCCGATTTAGATTATCATTTAATAAGGTTAATTTTCAAAAACCCATTAAGTCAATAGGTTTTAAGATGGAAAAGATATCAGATAGAAGCATGGATAAGAAACCTGAAGAATTTTTTAATTTAGTATATGAAGAAGAGAATATAAAGACTTGGCTAAGTGAGCTATTCAGGATGCTTGAAAGATTTTTTATACCCAATTCCAATCTTCATGGGGCCCTGTCCCTTCCAGAATTGACTCATATCTTCAATGAGATAGAGATTCCCAAAAGAGGCAGTGCACTTAAAAAGGTAATAGGAGAGGTAAGAGAAAAGATAATTCCCAACTCTGTGAAAGTATGGAGTCCATTCTATATTGGGCATATGATAAGTCCCATACCTAACTTTATGATTATACTGGATATATTAATATCTCTCTTAAATCAGAACCAGGTAAAGATTGAAACCGCAAGGGCCTCAAGCTTTGTTGAAAGGGAACTCTTGGCATGGTTCCATAGGCTTATATATGAAAAGGATGAGACATTTTATAGGAAAAATATACAGAATCCAGAGGTATCTTTTGGAAATATCACCTCTGATGGAACAATTGCCAATCTCACCGCCTTTTTGGTTGCAAGGGAGAAGGCATTTCCAAGGGCTCAAGGCTTTTCCGGTATAAGGCATATGGGATACAACGAGGGGCTGAGACACCATGGATATAGAAGAGGAGTGATACTTGTCTCCAAACGAGGGCACTATTCCATAAAGAAGTCTGCAAATATTCTGGGTATAGGAGAAAAGAATGTGGTAAGTGTTGGAGTGGATCTTAAAAACAGAATAGATTTAAAGAGACTAAAGAGAAAGATAAAAGAGATTCAAAAGGAAAAAGAGAGTAAGATAATATCCATAGTAGGTATTGCAGGGACCACTGAAACAGGCAATATAGACAATCTGGAAGAGCTGGCCACTATCTCAAGGGATATAGGAACCCATTTTCATGTGGATGCATGTTGGGGAGGGGGTATTTTGCTCTCAGAAGAATACAGGGACAAGCTCAAGGGAATTGAATTGGCAGATTCTGTCTCCTTAGATGCCCATAAGCTCCTCTTTTGCCCTATGACCATGGGTATGGTGCTTTTCAGAGACGAAAAGGATATGAATCTTATAAGACAATATGCAGATTATATAATAAGGCCTGGCTCTGTAGATATGGGAAGATTCACCCTTGAGGGTTCAAGGCCATTTTCCTGCCTAAGGCCATGGGTATCACTTAAGGTATTTGGAAGGGAAGGGTATGGTAAGATCTTTAAAAAGGCATTTGAAAATACCCACACTTTTAAAGAGATTGTAAATGAAAGTAAAAATTTTGAGCTATTGAATATGCCAGAGCTATTTATTGTAAATTATAGATTTATCCCCCAATATCTAAAGGAGAATATGCAAAGATGGAAGAAGGAGGGATCAAGATCTAAGCTAAGAGAGATAAATAATGTCTTAAATGAGCTAAATACCATTCTTCATAAAGATATAAGAAGGGACGGATTCACATTTGTATCACGAACCACTCTGGAATCAACCCCCTATAGACCTCAGAAGATTGTAGTATTGAGGGCGATTCTGATAAATCCACTTATTGAAGATAATGTATTGAAAGATATAATAAAGAGACAGGATAGGTTGGGAAGCGAACTATTTAAAGAATATAGATCTAAAATAGAATCCATATGAGAGCTTTGAATTTTTCAAAGCTCTCAGAAAAAAGCTGTAAATGGAATCTGTCATTGCGAGGGTCTTAAAAAGACCCGAAGCAATCTATAAAAGGTATGAGATTGCTTCGCTTCGCTCGCAATGACAGGGGTCTGGGGGTGTAACCCCCAGTGTAAAAGGGGGTTATGCAAAGCTCTCAATTATGGATATGGAGGAGGGTCTGTATGCCTATATATGAATTTTGGTGCAAGACATGTGATGAAGTATTTGAGAGGCTTGTATTTCAGGATGGAGAACTAATAAGGTGTCCCAATTGTAAGGGATCAGAGGTTGAAAAGATTATAAGTGCTCCCTCTATAAAGATAATAAATGAGGATGTGGCAAGTAAAAGGATTAGAAAGAGATTGAACTATTATCTTAAGGCAGGAAAATTGAAGGATGCAAAGAGCTTTATTGAAAAGGCATCCAGTTATGTAAAGACTGACGAAGTAAAGAAAATGGCAGATAAGGTGCATAGTCTTTCAAATAGAAAGGGATCAGTGAGGTGATGATATGTCAGAAGATAAAAAGAGCTTTATTGAAAGGCAGATTCAAAAGGCAGGGCTTACCATGGAAAAGGTGATAATGGGCACTTATGAAACAGAAAGGGAGGGAAAGATAGGAGTATTTTTTCAGTACAGATTTTCAGATCGCTTCGCCTATGCCCTTATTCAGCTTGCAATGCAGGACAGGGAAGTATATGAGGGATTAAAGGATCTTTCAAAAAACCTTCAATTAATTATTGCATCTGTGGAGGGAAGCTCTCGGATAAGAGATGATTCATTACATTGAAGCCCTACTATTCCCACTCTATGGTGCTTGGGGGTTTAGAAGATATATCATATACTACCCTGTTTACTCCCCTTACCTGATTGATGATCATATTGGAGATACGAGCTAAAAGTTCATATGGAAGTCTGCTCCAGTCTGCTGTCATGGCATCCTGGCTGTCCACCACCCTCAATGCCACCACATGTTCATATGTCCTCTCATCTCCCATAACACCTACTGTCCTTATGGGAAGCAGCACTGCAAAGGCCTGCCAGACCTTCTCATATAATTGGGCCTTGTGTATCTCTTTAAGCAAGATCTGATCAGCCCTTCTCAATATCTGAAGCCTATCTTCTGTGATCTCCCCTATGATCCTCACTGCAAGGCCTGGGCCTGGGAAGGGATGCCTTACTATCATCTCCTTGGGAAGCCCAAGTTCTGATGCCAGTTTTCGCACCTCGTCTTTAAAAAGTTCCCTTAAAGGCTCAATGAGCTCAAAATCCATATGCTCTGGTAGCCCCCCCACATTGTGATGACTCTTTATGGTGGCAGATGGACCTTTAAAAGAGACACTCTCAATCACATCCGGATACAGGGTTCCTTGAGCAAGATATCTTATATAGCCAAGCTCTTTGGCCTTCTTTTCAAATATCCTAATAAACTCCTTTCCAATTATCTTTCTCTTTTCCTCTGGATCCTTTATCCCAGAAAGTGCCCTTAAAAAGTGTTCCCTTGCATCAATAAAGTGGAGATCCATCTTGTAATGATTTAAGAAGAGCTCTCTTACGTATTCAGGCTCCCCTTCCCGAAGAAGGCCATTGTCCACAAAGATACAGGATAGTCTCTTTCCAATTGCCTTATGTAGTAGAACCGCTGTTACCGTGGAGTCCACCCCCCCTGATACTGCACATATCACCCTGTCATTCCCTATCTTTGCCCTCAGTGTTTCTATACTCTGTTTTACAAAGGAATGCATGGTCCATGTGGGTCTACACCCACATATATGGAACAGGAAATTTCTCAATATATCTTTTCCCTTAAGGGTATGATAGACCTCTGGATGAAATTGAAGCCCAAAGATCTTGCCACTGCTATCTCTGAATGCGGCATAGGGGGTTGAATCTGATGAGGCAAGCACTGAAAAGCCATTCGGTATCTTCTCTATCCTATCTCCATGACTCATCCATACCTGTGTCTTTTCTTCTCTTTCAAACCCTCTAAAGAGATCTCTGTTGTCTTTAATGGTAATATAGGTCTTCCCATATTCCCTCTGACTTGCCTCTTCCACCTCTCCACCCAGAATATGGGCTATCAACTGCATACCATAACATATTCCAAGCACTGGCACACCCAGTTTCAAAATATCCTTTTTAATCAGAGGGGCATCCACCTCATATATGCTGGATGGGCCACCAGAGAGTATTATCCCCTTGGGGTTAAATCTCCTTATCCCGTCAATATCCATATTGAATGGATGGATCTCGCAATATACACTGAGTTCCCTTATTCTCCTTGCTATCAATTGGGTGTACTGGGAGCCAAAGTCAAGGATCAGGATCTTGTCATGAACGGAGTCATCAATCATTCTAATCTATAATTTGGTGCCTCCTTTATTATTATGACATCGTGGACATGTCCTTCCCTCAGCCCTGCGGGAGTTACCTCCATAAAGTGGGCATTTTTCTTTAACTCTTCTATATTCCTGCACCCCAGATATCCCATTCCAGATTTAAGCCCCCCTATTAACTGATATACCGTATCTGCTAAAGGGCCCCTATAGGGAACCCTTCCAACTATACCCTCTGGGACAAGCTTTTTTTCATCTGCATCTATCTCCATCTGAAAATATCTGTCTCTACTTCCCTCTTTCATTGCCTCAATTGAACCCATCCCTCTGTAGATCTTATAGGTGCGCCCCTGATACAGAATGGTCTCACCCGGGCTCTCCTCAGTTCCTGCAAATAGGCTTCCTATCATGACAGAATCTGCACCACCTGCAATGGCCTTTGTAATATCCCCTGAATACTTTATTCCACCATCTGCAATGATGGGGATATCCCATTTTACTGCCTCCTCTGCACAGTCCATTATGGCGGTCATCTGAGGGACACCTACCCCTGCAACCACTCTGGTGGTGCAGATAGACCCCGGGCCTATTCCCACCTTTATTCCATCTGCTCCTGCCTCGACCAGATTCCTGACCCCATCGGGAGTTGCCACATTTCCAGCAATCACATCCATATCTGGGTATCTCTCCTTGATCCATTTGACCATATCAATGACCTTTTGGGAATTTCCATGGGCAGTATCCACCACAATAACATCCACATTGGCATCAATTAGAAGCCTTACCCTGTCTTCGCTCTCCTTTCCCACTCCCACTGCTGCACCTACCCTCAATCTTCCTAAGGAATCCTTACATGCGTTGGGATACTTCCTTATCTTTTCAATATCCTTTATGGTTATAAGGCCTTTTAGCTTACCATCATCATCTACCACCAAGAGCTTTTCAATCCTTCTTTCATGCAAAATGGCCTTTGACTCCTCCAAAGTGATCCCCACCTTGGCTGTTGCAAGATTCTCCTTTGTCATCACCGCCTCAACTGGCTGATCCAAGTTGGTCTCAAATCTGAGATCCCTATTGGTTATAATTCCCACCAAATTCCCATCCTTTACCACAGGAACACCAGATATCCTATATCTCTTCATTATCTCCAGCACCTCATATAGCTTTCTATCTGGCTCTATGGTT
The DNA here is from genome assembly GCA_965613025.1 of uncultured bacterium. Lineage (GTDB taxonomy): Bacteria > Desulfobacterota > DSM-4660 > Desulfatiglandales > JALVMZ01 > CAYTXJ01. The sequence continues at coordinate 12,415 of CBFDUE010000022.1, read as the reverse complement.
ATGGGATCCACTATCATGCCACTTTCTGACTTCTTAACCTTTTCCACCTCCAATGCCTGCCTTTCCATAGGCATATTTCTATGGATTATACCGATCCCCCCCTGCCTTGCCATTGTAATAGCAGTCTCTGCCTCTGTTACCGTATCCATTGCTGCGCTTACCAATGGAATATTAAGTCTTATATTACGGGTAAGCCTTGTGCTCACATCCACCTCAGAGGGTAGAACACTTGATCTTCTGGGAATCAGTACAAGATCATCAAAGGTATATCCCTTTCTGATTTCGCCACCTACCATATTAAAACCTCATTTAATTTTAATTTTTTATAATATTAAAATTTCTTTCTCTAAGCAAGACAATCCTAAGCATCATATATAGTCCTCAGATGCTCAACAAAGGCAATTAATCTATCTCTCTTATTTAAAGATGGATCTTCCAGCACCTTTTCAATTACCCTATCTATTATCTCTCCTACCATTGGTCCCTCTTCAATTTCCATAATATCCATTATATCCCTACCTGTTATTTTAAGCTCTCCCTTTTCCAATATCTTATTATCCTTGATGAGCTCATCTGTCCTTCTCTCTATCTGATAAAGGATCTCTCTTTCTTTTTGCCTTCCTAAGAGCTCAAGCTCCATACCCTTTAAAAAGAGTATTCGCCTTGCATTATCTTTCCCAAAATTATAGATCAATCTTCTCAATTCTTTATCATCCCTTAGGCCTTCAATAGATAGAATCCCTCTTACTCCCCTTATCAGATCTGTGATCTCCCTCTGTAATCTTCTGCTGAGATATAGTCTTTTAATGACTTCACCATCCTGAACATGCATAATAAGCCAACAGAGTCTGAGGATAAGATCCCTTTTTATCAGATCTATCTTCTTAATGATCTTATCTAAATGGTTTAAAGACCTAATCTCTGGTATAATATGAAAGAGGAGACCGTTCTCTTTCATCTTAATGAGCGAATCCCCTGCCCACTTACTCAAGATCAGTCTCTTAAATTCATCCCCTATCCTTTCTCCTGCCACATCTTTTATAAGATGGGAGAGGGAAGATATGGAATTAAATGTCAAAGGATCTATCTTAAAACCCAGCTCTGCCATAAATCTAAATGCCCTTAGCATTCTCAAGGGATCCTCTCTAAATCTCTCTATTGGATCCTCTACTCCCCTTATTACCCTATCCCTTATATCCTGCCGTCCACCATAGGGATCAATAATATTTCCCTCTTCCTCATCATATGCCATGGCATTCATTGTAAAGTCTCGATGAGATAGATCCTCATAAATATCCTTCCCTCTAAATGCCGTAACCTCATATTCCCTGCCTTTATGGACAAGGGTTACTGTTCCATGTTTAAGGTGGAAGCTTTTAATATCCTTAAACAGTGTCTTGATCTCATCAGGCTCTGCAGAGGTGGCTATATCCCAGTCTGATATAACTCTTCCCATAATTCTATCCCTTATGGCACCTCCCACAATGAGTGCCTTAAAACCTCTGTCTTTTAGCCTCTGAATAATAAGATAAGGGAAAGGAGGGATATCTAATTTCAATGCCACCTCTTAAAGTATAAATTTTTGGATAGCATCCAGAAATCTCTCAATGGAGTGATCTCTGTGTCTTCCATATCCCCTTGATATTTTGATATCTTATACTTTATATCAAACTAATCGGTCAGTTAAAATATTTTTATTTGGTTGGGATATGACTCTTATCGGTGTATTGGATATGGGTAGCCTTACTGCAAGGGCCCTTATTGCAAGAAAGACAGGAGAGGAATTTACTGAATTCTATAGAGTTAGAAGATATATAAAGGTTTCTGAAGAGTATGATACAGAGAGGAAAATAATAAGACCAACAGGGATTGAGAGGACCTATAATGTGCTGATGGAGATATCTGAAATATACGAAAGATATGATATAATAGATATAAGGGCTGTTGCAACCGGGATATGGAGAAAGGCAAAGAACGCATCAGAGCTGATAGAAAGTATATATAAGAGAACAGGAATTAATATCAGAATCATATCCCCCATAGAGGAGGCAGAACTAACGGCCTTGGGGGTCTTAAACAGTCTAAAAGACATGGCTGGCTCTTACCTTATCTTTGATCTGGGAGGTGCATCCACCGAGTTTATATCCATATTCAGGGGCAAGATAGTTGAGATAAGATCCATTGAGCTTGGTGCCGGGTTACTCTCTCATATAATAAAAGATATGGACCCCCCCACAAGAAATGCTCTAAATCAGATAAGAGAGATAATAAAAGAGAGACTTAAGGATCTTTCTTTATATAGTCCGTGTCCAGATACCATTATAGGGACAGGGGGCACTATTACCTCGGTATCTGCCATACTCTATGGAATAGATATTAAGGATATATCCCCTTCCAAGATGAATGGGCTCTTGATACAATCCCACTCTGTGTGCCGATTATTTAAAGAGATCTCTGTGCTTAGAAGAAGAGAAAGACTCAAAATAAAGGGCCTTGATAAGGGAAGGGTTGATACCATCATACCTGGTATGCAATGCACAATTGAGATAATGGCACATTTTGGAAAGTCATCTATCACTGTGTCTCTTTCTGATATATTAGAGGGATTAATTGTTAAAGACATTTAGAAGATGGTTAAAGATGGATATATAAAGATTATAGGTGCAAGACAGAACAATCTAAAAGGGATAACCCTTAACATTCCCTTCAACCAGATAGTGGTTATCACGGGGCCAAGTGGATCCGGCAAATCCTCCCTTGCATTTGATACCCTCTATGCTGAAGGTCAGAGACGATATATAGAGACCTTCTCCCCCTATACCAGACAGTTCATGGAGAGGATGGACCCCCCTGATGTGGACCTCATAGAGAACATAACCCCATCCATTGCAATTGATAGAAAGGTCCCGGTCAGGACATCCAGATCTACAGTGGGAACTATGACAGAGATCACTGATTATCTAAAGCTCCTCTTTCCCAGATTGGGAAGGCTTTTTTGCAAAAGATGCGGTAGAGAGGTATCTCCTAAGAGCCCAGAAGATATATGGGATATAATAGATAGAAAAGCTGAATTCAAGGAGATGCTTATTGGATTTTCCCTTGATCTGAGAGGAAGGAGCAGGGTTGAGGCCATAAAGGAATTAATAGGAAATGGATTTACAAGATATCTATTCAATGGGGAGATACGCTTTCTTGAAGATGGGATTTCAGATGATCTTGAAGATATGGATATCATTGTGGATCGTATTCCTGGCAGTGGGAAGAAGAGAAAGAGAGTAATAGATTCCTTAGAGATAGCATATAATTGGGGAGATGGAAGACTCTTTATACTTTTAAAGAGAAGTAGCAATGATTTTGATATCCTCCACTTTAGCAGACACTATGAATGTGCCAATTGTCATATAAGATATGCCAGACCCATTCCCAATCTATTTTCCTTCAACAGCCCCATTGGAGCATGTGAAGTGTGTAGGGGATTTGGGAAGATCATTGATATTGATATGGATCTTGTAATCCCTGATCAATCCCTCTCTCTCTGGCAGGGTGCCATCAGACCCTGGGGTGGATATAAGGAGGGAAGAGAGGAATTTTATGACTTAGTTGAGTTTTGTAAGAGAAGACGGATACCTCTTAAAAGGCCCTACAGAGAGCTTACAGATGCACAAAAGAGGGCAATCATAGAAGGGGATGGGGAGTTTTATGGAATCAGAGGATTTTTTGAATGGCTTGAAACTAAGAGATACAAGATGCATGTAAGGGTGTATCTATCCAGATATAGATCATATGTGGACTGTCCTTCATGTGGAGGGACGAGATTTAAAAAGGAGGCATTACTGTATAGGCTGAATGGGCTCAATATCTCTGAGATCTATTCATTGTCTATAAAGGAGGCAAAGGAATTCTTTGAAGAGATTGAAATTCCACAACAAGATAAGGCCTCCCAGCTTGTGCTTTCAGAGATAAGGCTGCGGCTTCAGTATCTCTGTGATGTGGGACTCGAATATCTCACACTTGACAGACAGTCCAGGACCCTTTCTGGTGGTGAAGTTCAGAGGGTTTCGCTTACCACTGCCTTGGGCTCTTCCTTAGTAAATACGCTCTATGTCTTGGATGAACCGAGCATTGGGCTCCATCCCAAGGACAACCACAGATTGATCCAGATCCTTAAGAAACTTAAGGAAAATAACAATACCGTATTGGTTGTGGAACACGACAGGGACATAATACAGAGCGGGGATCTGGTATTGGACATGGGACCAGAGGCAGGGGAAAGAGGAGGGAAGGTGGTATATTTTGGAAGGGTAGAAGAGATTAAAGATACCATTACCGGCCTCTATCTCAGAGGGCAGCGGAGGATACCCCTTCCTCAAAACAGAAGGGTTCCGAATCCTGATAGGGAATTGATTATTGAAGGGGCATCTGAACACAATCTAAAAGATATCAATGTAAGGATCCCCTTAGGACTATTTGTGTGCATAACAGGAGTGTCTGGCTCAGGGAAATCCACACTGGTTGAAGAGATAATCTATAAAGGTATTAAGAGGCTTAAGGGAAGATCTGAGGGAAGACCAGGGAAATTTAGCAGAATCAGAGGGATAGAGCTAATAGAGGATGTTGTCCTTATTGACCAGAGCCCAATTGGTAAGACACCGAGGGCAAATCTCCTGACATATTCTAAGGCCATGAACCGTATAAGGGAGATACTTTCAAGCACAAAGGATGCAAAAGAGAGGAGGCTGAGAGCATCTGATTTTTCATTTAATGTAAGTGGTGGAAGGTGTGAATACTGTAAGGGGGCGGGGTTTGAGAAGGTTGAGATGCAGTTTCTCTCTGATGTCTATATAAGATGCCCTGTGTGTAAAGGGAAAAGATTTAGGCAGGAGGTATTGGATGTAAGGTATAACGGTAAAAACATTGACGATATCTTGAATATGACGGTATCAGAGGCACTGGAATTTTTTAAAGGAGACCATTTTATAACAAAACATCTCATGCCACTTAAGATGGTGGGGCTTGGATATCTTAGGCTTGGGCAGTCAATAAACACGCTTTCAGGTGGGGAGGCACAGAGGCTAAAGCTTTCCTCATACCTCAATTCAGAATACCGCAGCAACTGCCTTCTCATATTTGATGAACCCACAACCGGACTTCACTTTAATGATATAAGGCTATTTTTAGATGCACTCAATAGACTAATTGACTCTGGAAATAGCGTGCTGGTTGTGGAACACAACCTGGATGTCATAAAGTGTGCTGACTGGATAATAGATCTTGGCCCAGAAGGGGGGGATGAGGGTGGATGGGTGGTGGCTGAAGGAAGGCCAGAGGATATTGTAAAGATCTCCAACTCATATACAGGAAGATTCCTGACCCCTTATCTTAAAGAGAGGGAATATTTATCTAAAGAGCCAAGAAAAGTAAAGAGATCAAAATCTCATTACACCAATAATAGGATAGTAATCAGGGGGGCAAGGGAGCATAATTTAAAGGGAATTGATGTAAGTATTCCAAGAAATAGCCTTGTTGTAATTACAGGAGTATCTGGTTCAGGCAAATCCACCCTCGCATATGATATACTCTCATCTGAAGGTCAGAGAAGATTTTTAGAGTGCCTTGCCCCATATGTTAGACAATATGTGAGGATATTGGAAAGGGCAGAGGTGGATCATGTAAGTGGACTTCCTCCCACTGTATCCATAGAGCAGAGAATGGGGCAGATGAGCAGGAGATCCACGGTTGCAACACTGACAGAGATATACCACTTTCTAAGGCTACTATTTAGCAAACTGGCCACTAAGAACTGCCCCAAATGTGGAAGAGAGCTTCTGAAGAGCAGTGAAAAGGAGATCATAAGGTATGTAAAGGATAGCTTTGGAAATAAAGAGGTTACTGTATTGGCTCCCCTTGTGATTGCAAGGAAGGGATTTCATAAAGAGACACTCAGTAGGGTATATAGAAAGGGATATAGATGGGCCCTGATTGATGGAGAGAAGACCAGAATAAAGAGGGATATGGCCCTTGAAAGATATAAAGAGCATACCATACATCTAATTATCGGTAAATTTCCTGGAAATGATCCTGAAAGAATAATTAAGACAGCGCTTAAAGAGGGAGGGGGAAGGATTCTGTTTAAGATGCCAGATGGAAGGGAGAAGACCTTTAATATAAAAGGTATATGCCCCATATGTGGAGTGGGAATACAAGAGCCAGATCCCCGAATCTTTTCCTTTAATAGCCCACACGGGGCATGCCCAGAGTGTGAAGGCCTTGGAGTGGTGGAGGACTACAGCGGTGAGGAGAGGACCTGTCCAGTGTGCAGAGGAAGCAGGCTTAAAGAGAGTGTGTTGAGGATGAAGATTTCGGGCTATTCCATATGGGATATGGTAAACAGGGATGTAAACAGTCTCCAGGCCCTTATTCACAATCTGAACTATCCATCGGAATATGAGGATGTGGTTAGACCCATTATAAAAGAGATAGATATGCGTTGTGAACTTATGAAACGGCTTGGCCTATCATATCTTGAGCTATCCAGAAGTGGGGATACACTCTCTGGTGGTGAGGCACAGCGAATCAGGCTTTCAGCACAGCTTGGTTCCAATCTCACCGGAGTATGCTATATCTTAGATGAACCCACCATAGGGCTTCATCCCAGAGATCACTCCCTTCTGCTTCAATGTCTTAAAGAGCTTAGGGACAGAGGAAACACCATCCTGGTGGTAGAACATGATGAAAAGACTATTAAAGAGGCAGATCATATTATAGATCTGGGGCCTGGCCCAGGAGAGAAGGGGGGCAGGGTAGTAGCGGAAGGGACTATCAAGGATATAGAAAATAGTCCAGAATCTGTAACAGGTCTTTATTTAAAAGAGAGAGACAGGAAGATAAGTTCCAGATTAAGGCCCTATAGAGAAAGGCCATATGTTAAGGTATTGGGCGCAAAGGAGCATAATCTAAAAGGGATTGATGTGGAATTTCCGCTCAATACCTTTATATGTGTTACAGGGGTTTCTGGCTCAGGCAAATCCACATTACTCAAAGATACACTCTACAAAGGGCTTTTAAAGAGGATTAATAAGAGGGATGATATTGAGGCGGGAAGATGTAGGGATATAGTGGGATGGCAAAATATTAGAAGGGTCTTGGAGGTAGACCACAGCCCAATAGGTAAGACCCCAAGATCTGTCCCGGCCTCTTATATAGGAATACTCGGTCATATAAGGGAGCTGTTTTCCAAGACTCCAAGCTCAAGGGCCAGAGGTTATAGCAGTGGAAGATTCTCTTTTAATGTGGAAGGAGGAAGATGCCCATACTGTCAAGGGCATGGCTTCCTTAAAGTCAAGATGAGCTTTCTTCCAGATGTATATCTTAAATGCGAAAGCTGTGAAGGAAAGAGATTTAATAGTGAGACCCTTGATATTAGATTTAAGGGAAAGAATATAAGTGAAGTCTTAGATATGACATTTGATGAGGCACTGGATCTCTTCTCCACTATTCCATATCTTAGAAAGGCCATATCGCTTGTCTGTGATATGGGACTTGGCTATCTGCGATTGGGTCAACCAAGCCCTACCCTTTCAGGTGGTGAGGCACAGAGGATCAAGATAGCAAAAGAACTGATCAGACCATCTTCAGGACACACCTTTTACATACTGGATGAACCCACAACAGGACTTCATATGGCAGATATAGAAAAGCTCTTGGCGGTATTACAGAGGCTTGTGGATAGGGGAAATACCGTGGCAGTAATTGAGCATAATCTGGATGTAATCAAAGAGGCAGACTATATAATTGATCTTGGGCCAGAATCCGGTGAGGGCGGGGGACGAGTAGTTGCAAAAGGATCTCCCTATGAACTCATTTATAAACAGAATAGCTCTTATACTGCAAAGTATTTAAGAGACTATGTAAAAGAGGGCTGAAAAATATGGCTGAACTGGTCTTAAAAGGTGGAAGGGTGTTAAATGTATATTCTTCTGAGCTGCTCAGAAGGGATGTGTTAATTAAAGAGGGGAAGATCGTCTCAGTAGATGAGGATATTTACGGGAGAGATTCCATTGAGCTAAAAGACAGGGTCATTGTCCCTGGCTATATTGACTGCCATTTTCACCCCTGGTTTATCTATAATCCCCTTGAATTTGCAAAAGAGGCCTGCACTAAAGGAATTACCACCCTCTTTTGTGATAATCTCATGTTTTATATGGTAATGGATCTGGATCTGTTTGAAGATCTTATGGAAAGCCTATCAGAGCTTCCCATTAAACTATTCTGGTTTGTAAGGGCAGTCCCCCAGACCCCTATGGAAGATGAAAAAAAGAAGTTTTCAAAGGAAAATATAAAGAGACTGCTCTCTCATCCCCTTGTAAAGTCCTTGGGGGAGATTACACGGTGGCCAAAGATAATAGAAGGGGATGAGAATATCCTCGAACTCATACATTATGCCAATAGACTCGGAAAGAGGGTGGATGGCCATACCGCTGGAGCCAGATACAACCAGATTGAAAGGCTCAGTTCTTTGGGAATTGAATCGTGCCATGAGGCGATAAATAAGAGAGAGGCACTTGAAAGGCTCAGAGCTGGAATGTATGTAATGATGAGAGAGAGTTCCCTTAGAAGGGACCTTAAGGAACTCTTAAGGATAGTAACAGAAGAGAAAGTCCACACTGAAAGGCTCATGCTTACCACTGACTGCTCTTCCCCTGCGTTTTATGAAAGATACGGTATCTTAGATTATCTAATTAAGATTGCCCTGGACTCTGGTATTGATCCCATAGAGGTATATAAGATGGTAACACTTAATCCATCTGTATATTTCAGGATGGAACAACAAATTGGTGCAATTGCACCTGGAAGAGATGCAGATATGGTAATCTTAGAGGATCTAAGCGATCCTTTACCCCAGATGGTAATTTCAAAGGGAGAGATTATAGCTGAAGATGGAAAGTTGTGTGTGGACTTTCCAGATATTAACTGGAATAGGTATTTTAAAGGATTAAATAGAGAGATATTAAGATATATAAAGAGGGACATATTTAGCATAGATATAGGAGATGGAGATATCAATTTCCCTGTAATTGAGCTCATAAGCCCTGTTATTACAAGATGCAGGTGGATGGAGCTAAATATTAGAGAAGGAATCTTTGATATCAGAGCAAGGGAGGATCTATCCCATATCTCTGTCTTGAATAGAGAAGGAAGATGGATCTCCAATGGACTTATAAAAGGGTTTGGTAGAGTGGGAGGGCTATGTTCTTCATTCAATACTGCCTCCCAGATCTTGATAATCGGAAGAGACATAGATGATATGATTAATGCCACAATCAGAATGCTTGAACTGGGAGGGGGTATAGTGATAGCAGATAGAGGGAAGATAATCTATGAGCTTCCTCTCCCTTTGGGTGGAGTTATGTCAGACAGAAGTATGGGATATCTTGCAAGCAAAGATAGAGAGCTGTGTGAGACGCTTTCCAATTTCGGGTATTCCTTTTATGACCCTCTCTATACATTGGTATTTCTTCCCAATGATTTTCTTCCAGAGGTCAGGATAAACTATAAGGGCATTGTGGATATCAAAAGGGACAAGATTCTGTGGCCAAAGAGAGTAATATCTCTATGAAACAGGAGGAAGATTATGCCTGCAAATCTACCTCCCCAATATTTTGAAGCAGAGAAGAGATACAGAGAGGCAAAGACAATTGAAGCCAAGATAGAGGCCCTTCAAGAGATGCTGATGATAATGCCAAAACATAAAGGCACAGATAAGCTCAGAGCAGATCTAAGACGCAGGATTTCAAAGCTTAAGTCCCAGTCTCAGCAGAAAAAGACAGTATCTAAGAGAGAGTCAGATTATCATATAGAGAAAGAGGGAGCAGCCCAGATTGCTATTATTGGCCCCCCTAATACGGGTAAATCTTCACTGGTTGCAGCTCTTACAAATGCCAGTCCAGAGATTGCAGATTTTCCCCATTCCACCTGGAAGCCTCTCCCTGGTATGGCACCCTATGAAAATATCCAATTTCAGCTTATAGACACACCACCGCTTTCCGAAGAGTATATGGATCCCCTGATTGCAGATCTTATAAAAAGGGCAGATATATTGACCCTGCTTTTAGATATTCAGGCAGACACCATAGATCAGTGGGAGAAGAGCATTAAGTTTCTAAATCATTTTCGTATATACCCTGAGCCATATCCTGTGCCTTCAGATCTTCAAAAACGGCCTTTTCCAAAAAAGATGATTGTGCTGGTAAATAAGGTGGATACAGAAAGAGAAGAGGAAGACTATAGGATCTTTTTAGAACTCACCGAGATAAGATGTCCAACCCTTCCCATATCCATAAAGAACAGGAGAAACTTAAAGGACTTTATGGACAAGATCTATGATATGGCGCAGATCATCCGTGTCTATACAAAGGCACCTGGAAAGGAGCCGGATTTAAAGGAGCCCTTTATATTGCCAAAGCAGAGCACCTTAGAAGACCTTGCCGGAAAGATACATAAAGACTTTCTTGAAAAGCTAAGATATGCGAGAATATGGGGGAGTTCCACATTTGATGGCCAGATGGTGCAGAGGGATTATGTGCTTCAGGACGGAGATGTGGTTGAGCTTCACCTCTGAGTTATACCATAAGATTCGTTAAATTATTCTTGAACCAAAACTGAACCTGAGGTAGCTTATTTTAAAACTTTAATAAAAGGATAGATCAATGGCCGATATAAAGGATGCTATAAGAGCTGCCATAAAAGAGCTTATGCTTCCAGAGATTGAAGCTATAAGAAAGGATAACCAAGAGATAAAAGCAAGGCTTGAGCTTACCAATAAAAGGATTGATGATATAAACATTCACTTAGCAGACCAGAGCCGCAGGATAGATGAAACTAATAATAAGATTGATGCTGTAAGAGATGAATTACTTCAGAAAATCGATATCACCAATAAGAAGATTGATGCTGTAAGAGATGAACTGCTTCAGAAAATCGATGAAACCAATAGAAGAATAGATCAGGTCATCTTTCAGACAACCAGAATTGCCCAGGAGATGGAAAGGATTAAACGGGAAGAGAAGGTTACTGCTGATATATTAGACAGGCTAAGAGCCCTTGAAAAAAAGGTATATGCTACGGCATAATAAATAAAAAGTATTGCAACTGCTTAGCTATTGAGAGATTTGAAAAATTCAAAGTTTTCGCTATTGGGTATAGGAGCTTCCTATCTCCTCTCCTCTATTTTTAGCCGCTTTTAATGCATCCAAGATAATAGTTTTAAGCCCTCTTTGCTCAAATATCTTTAGTGCTGCCTCAGTGGTCCCCCCAGGGGATGTTACCTTTTCTCTAAGTGAAGATAGAGACTCACCAGATATCCTTGCAAGTTCAGATGCACCTAAGAATGTACTTACAACCAATCGTCTTGCAACCTCTTCTTCAAAGCCCATCTGAATCGCAGCTTCTACCATACATTCCATAAAGCGGAACACATAGCCAGGTCCACTTCCTGAAATTGCAGTAATTGCATCCATCATCCTTTCTTCTACAACTATTGCCTCACCAACAGCTGAAAATATTTTAAATATCATATCCATTATCTCATCTGAAAGCTTCTTATCAGTTGCAATTCCACTTATCCCTCTTCTTATTAAAGCAGGGGTGTTGGGCATCACGCGCACAATGGGCACTTTTCTACCTAAAAAGGATCTTATAAAGGCTATGGGCACTCCCGCTGCAATAGATACAATAAGTTTATCTCCTCCAACATAATCTTTTACCTCTTCCAACACCTCTTTTATAGACTGTGGTTTAACAGATAAAACCACTATGGAGGATATCTGAACCAGAGAGATATTAGAGCTATAGACACCTATACCAAGTTCCTTAGATATCTTCTTCAGCTTTTCCTGATCTTTATCAGATCCATAGATCCTGCTTTTATCAAATATCCCCCCATCCAATATTCCCTTAATCAGGGCAGTAGCCATATTCCCAGTTCCAATAAAACCGATGCTATCCAATTTCATCTCTTTACTCCTCAATCAAAGTATCTATGGGAGAATCTATCAAAGATTAAACAAATTGTGAACCTCGATTGATAAACCAAACTTTCCATCAATTCATTAAGACAATTTTTTATAAAACAAAAAACATATAACTTAAGTTTGACAGTTAGTAGTTAAAAATTTACTGATATTCAGACTGTACATCTAAATAGATCAATAACTTAGGTCATTTTATATCTGTTACAGATTCAAAAACTTGCTTTACAGAGTTTTTTATTTTTTCTTAACTTATGAAATGGAAGTTTCATTTAGATATTTATGTTTCTTATAGAAACTCCAGTTAGAAGGGCAGATGGTAAGGTAGTAAAATATTTACATCTTGTTGAATCCCTGAGGGTAAAGGGTAAGAGGTATCCTATTCATAA
>CBFDUE010000021.1:0-30870 GCA_965613025.1 uncultured bacterium | reverse complement strand
TATGGGTTATTTTAAGTTAATTTTTGGGGGTCTGGGGGTATAACCCCCAGTGTAAAAAGGGGTTATGCAAAGCTCTCGATGATTAGGTAATGTGTTATGGCCTTAAAAGAGATTGCAAGAGAACTCTATAGGCTTCAGAAGGAGGTTGAGATCTTAGAAGACAGGATAAAGAGGGCCTCAGATTCTGAAAGAGAGGCCTTGGAAGATAAACTGAGAAGATTAAAGGCAGAAAGGGATAAGGTCAAAAGGACACTTGAGGGATGCAAGAGCCCTCTTCCCTACCGTAGGCCCAGATAATCTTTAATCAGTATGATAAATAAAAAGGTAATTATCTGTCTGCTAATATCCATATCTTTAAGTGTCTCTTCTTCTTCAGCAGCTGATATAGTCCTCAGACTTTCCATTTTGGAAACCCAGACCCCCATCTCTAATAAGGCAGGTATATATCCTATAAAGATAGTATGTAGAATTCCTAAGGGATGGTTTATACATGCCCATGGAAAGGGAATCAACTCCACCAGAATCAGCTTTAATCTTCCAGAAGGGGTAAATATCAGAGAGTTGGTATTTCCTCAACCTAAGCTCATCAGGCTTCCATTTAGCCCAGACCCCCTTCCCCTGTATTCCGATCTCTTTTCCATAGATGCAAAGCTACAAATTTTTAAGGATCTTCCATATAGAGATATGGAAATTGAAGGAGTTATACACTTTCAGGCATGTAAAAGTAATCTCTGCCTTCCACCAAAGAACCAGAAATTTAAGATAAGGCTCTCTCTAAGCTCACAGGTAAAAAAGTTTAGAGGAAAAGGGCTCTTTGCCTCTTTTATCACCCTCTTTGGGATATTTTTAGGAGGAATGGGCCTTAATCTTACTCCCTGTATCTATCCTATGATCCCCATTACCATATCCTATTTTGGAGGAAGGGAAAAGGGGGGTAGAAAGGATTTAATCTTAGGTGCTTTCCTATACCTTATGGGAATATCAATTACTAATTCCTCTCTTGCACTTGTATCTTCAATGACAGGGACACTATTAGGTTTTTCCCTTTCCAATCCCTGGATTATATTATCGGTTTCAGGGATAATATTTATCCTTAGCCTTAGCATGTTTGATATATGGCAGTTTAAGGCCCCTTCAGCGCTTTTAAGGCTGGCATCCAGATCCCATGGTGGGATCCTCTCTCCTCTCATTATGGGAATGGGTCTTGGGGTAATTGCTGCTCCCTGCATTGGGCCATTCATATTATCTCTTATAACCTATGTATCCCAGCTTGGAGATCCCTTTAGGGGATTTCTATATCTCTTTGTATTTAGTATAGGTCTGGGATTTCCCCTCTCTGTTCTTTCCGTATTTTCAGGATATATAACCAGACTCCCTTCATCTGGAAAGTGGATGGTATGGATCAGGAGATTATTTGGCTGGACCCTTATCTTTATGTCCATATATATACTGAGGCCCATTTTCCCAATGATATTTTGGAGGCTCTTACTACTGGGTGTGGGGATTTCAGCCTCCATATACCTTGGAATTATAAATCGGAAAGAGATGGATGGGGGGCATCTTAAATATATAAGATGGATTATCTCATTATCCATCTTGGTTTTGGTAGTATCTTATTTAATTCATCAGGCAATTATCTTAAAGAGGCCTGCCATTCAGTGGATATCCTATGATGGTAAGATATTGGATAATGCCCTGAGGAGTGGAAGGCCTGTTATTATGGATTTCTATGCGGATTGGTGTGGGCCATGTAGATATATGGATGAGCATATATTTAAAGATCCAGAGATATTAAAGTATATGAATAACTTCTTAGCCATCAAGGTGGATATTACAAAAGGGACTTCCCAATTTAAAGAGGTGATAGATAGATATGATGTTAAGGGCGTTCCCACAATTATCTTTTTGGATTCAAAAGGAAAGGAGCTAAGAGATCTTCGTATTGAATCTATTATATCTAAGGAGGAATTTTTAAAGAGACTCAAATTCCTCCTAAATAGAGTATCTATGATGAGATCAAAAAGTCATAGACAGCTTTATTAAATTCCTCAAATTTTTCAACCATTACCATATGGCCTGCACCCTCAATGAGTACAAGACGGCTATCTCTTATATCTTTATGAAGATTTTCTGACAGCTTAGGAGGTGTAAGCCTATCTTCCTTTCCGCATACTATTAGAGTGGGTATATCTAAAAGTGAGATCTCATCCTGGCAGTCAAATTCATCGCAGGCTGTAAAGTCATTTATGAGCACCTCCTGCCCTGCTGCCTTCATTATATTTACCCCCTCTTCAAGCAATTCCTTTGAGCTCTTCTTTGCATATGCATAGCGGACTATGTTCTCCACTGTGGTATTAAAATTGTTCTGGAGCCCTTCTAAGAATGCAGGTGCCACCTTAAGCCTTGTGCCTGTTCCCACAAGAATTATACCCTTTAGTATATCAGGGTAGGTGAATGCGGCCTCTATTACAATGGCTCCGCCCATGGAATGACCCATCAAGAAGACCTGTTCATCAAATGCCTTTCTCAATACTTCCCCCAGCCATGAGGCATATTCCTTAATGCTTGAAAATCCGTCACCAGCAGTGTTTCCATGTCCTGGAAGATCCAGTGCCACTAAATTTACCCCGCTTTGCATATTGTTTAGCTGATTGATCCAGATCCTTGCCATTCCCCCTGCACCATGAATCATTACACATGTAGGGTTTTGGGGATTAATCCCTCCTCTTCCAATCAAGTAACCCACCTTCATCTCTTCAAGATACTTCTCCAGTTCCATAAAGGGACCTACCTCCTTGTAAATTTTTATGATCTACCATCTAATGAGTGCGCTGCCCCATGTGAGTCCTCCCCCAAATACCGGGAGACATATAAGATGGCCCTCTTTTATGCTTCCATCCCTTACTGCCTCATCAAAGGCAATGGCACATGAGGCAGAGGAGATATTTCCATATTTATGGATTGTGAGATAGAATCTCTCCATAGGTATTCCTAAGTGTTTGGATATGGACTGAAACATCCTGAGATTTGCCTGATGAGGGATAAACCAGTCTATCTCATCTATGGATACATTGTTATACTCCGCAGCCTCCTTTATGGATTCAATAAAGTGTCGTACAGCTACCCTGAAACTTGCATTTGCCTCAATCATGTTCAAATAGTGGAGGCCTTTGTCCACACTCTCATGGGAGATGGGGGTGGTGGATGATCCTCCACCAGGAAGTAGCAGATCCTGCCCATTCTTTCCATCAGTATGGATATGGGTAGATAGCAATTCATGTCCCTCATTTCCCATACTCAGTATGGCAGCCCCTGCTCCATCTCCCCATAGAATACAGGTTGATCTATCCTTCCAGTTAAGGGTCCTTGTCATTATCTCTGCTCCTACTACCAGGACTTTCTCTGCCTGAGCAGTTCTTAAATACTGGGTTGCCACATTTAGGCCAAATATAAAACCAGAACATGCAGCAGTTACATCAAAGGTGACAGCCTGAGGTGCATCAAGCTTTGCCTGAAGCCAATTTGCAGCCGAAGGGCAACAGGTATCAGGAGTAATGGTTGCTACGATGATAAGATCTATATCCCTGACTGATAATCCTGCCATATCCAATGCCCTGAGGGATGCCTCATATGCAAGGTCCGAAGTGTTTACATCAGGATCTGCAATTCTCCTCTCCTTTACCCCTGTCCTCTGAACTATCCACTCATCAGTGGTATCCAGGCCCATCTTTTGAAGATCAAAATTGGTCAATACCTTGGGAGGCACATAAGAGCCTGTTCCCAGAATAACCACCTTATCCTTATCCATCCATAACTCCCTTCTACTATATTCCCAACTCCTTTTCTTTTTTTGCGATATTGACTCTTGTCTGGATCACTGTATCGGGTATAAGGCTTATGGAATCAATTCCACATTCAACCAGAAACTCTGCAAAGTCAGGGAAATCACTGGGTGCCTGACCACATATACCTATCTTCTTACCCCTCTCTTTAACTGTCTGAATCACACTTCTTACCATCCTCTTTACCGCCTCATTCCTCTCATCATAGAGATGGGATACCAGCGCTGAGTCCCTGTCAAGCCCAAGCACAAGCTGGGTAAGATCATTGGATCCAATTGAAAAACCATCAAATATCTCCGCAAACCTATCTGCACATATCACATTGCTCGGTATCTCACACATAACATATATCTCAAGACCATCTTCCCCCTGAATAAGCCCATATTCCTCCATCAACTTTATAACCTTAATTCCCTCTTCAGGAGTCCTGCAAAACGGCACCATCACCTTTATGTTCTTCAACCCCATATCAACCCTCGCCTTATAGAGCGCCCTGCACTCAAGTGCAAATGCCCTCTTAAACCTCTCATCATAGTAGCGCGATGCCCCCCTCCACCCTATCATGGGATTGCTCTCCTTGGGCTCATACAGATACCCACCTACTAAGTTCTCATACTCATTGGTCTTAAAATCACTCAACCTCACTATCACATCATTGGGATAAAACGCAGCAGCTATCCTGCCAATCCCCTCTGCAAGCTTGTCCACAAAAAACTGACCCTTGTCCTCATACACCATCGTCCTCTGCTCTATCTTATAGACCACACCTGCAATCCTGTCATCCTCCTTTGCCTTCTCCTTCAACTCCTCATAGTCCAGAAGGGCCAGTGGATGAATACCAATGTGTGAGTTTATTATAAACTCCAGCCTCGCCAACCCCACCCCATCATTGGGTATCATGCTCTGAGAAAAGGCCTGCTCAGGGATGCCCACATTCATCATTATCTTGGTCTTGGTCCTCGGAAGCTCATCTAACCTGTAACTCTCTACCTCATACCTCAACAGCCCCTTATATATATACCCTCTTTCACCTTCACAACAAGACACTGTGATCTCCTGACCACTCTCTATAACCTCATCCGCATTCCCTGTGCCTATTACACACGGAATCCCAAGCTCCCTAGACACTATCGCAGCATGACACGTCCTGCCACCCTTATTGGTAACTATGGCAGAGGCGACCTTCATTATGGGCTCCCAGTCCGGGTCCGTCATGCTCGTGACCAACACCTCCCCAGGCCTAAACTTGTGCATCTCCTTGGCACTCTCCAACACCCTGGCAACCCCTTGACCTACCTTAGTCCCAATGGCCATACCTTCAGTCAATACCTCCCCCCTCTCAAGCAACTTATACACCTCATAACTTCCCACATCCCTCTGAGAATGAACTGTTTCAGGCCGAGCCTGAACAATAAAGAGCTCACCACTTCCCACATTCACCCCATCACCATCCTTCGCCCACTCTATGTCCATAGGCATAAATCTGCCCGCCTCCTTAGAGTAGTGCTCCTCAATTATGCACGCCCACTCCGCAAGCTTAAGTATCTCATCATCTTCCAACACATACCTGTGCCTCTCTGCCACACTCACAGGCACCTGCCTGATGGTAGAGTCATCCTCTAAGGAATAACTCAGCTTATAGGCCCTGTCCCCAACCTTCTTGCTTATTATAGCCCTCTTTCCCTCCTTCAAAGTGGGTTTAAATACATAATATTCATCAGGATTAATGCTTCCCTGAACCACCATCTCCCCAAGCCCATATGCAGCAGTGATAAACACCACATCCCTAAACCCTGTCTCCGTATCAATGGAAAATATAACCCCACTGTATGCAGAATCACTCCGAACCATCTTCTGAACTGCAACCGATAACGCCACATCAAACTGACCAAACCCCTTATCATGCCTATATGAGATGGCCCTGTTGGTAAATAGACTGGAAAAACAACGTTTTACCGCATCCAACACATTCCTCTTGCCCCTTATGTTTAAATAGGTGTCCTGCTGCCCCGCAAATGAAGCATCAGGCAGATCCTCAGCAGTAGCAGAAGACCTTATCGCTACATCTAAACTATCACTACCCCTCAAACCAAACTCCTCAGCTAACTCATCATACGCACTAAATATGGCCTGACCTAAATCAGGCGGAAACTCAGCATGCCTTATCAACTCCCTCACCTTCCTCCCCCTCTCCATCAGACCCTCCATATCATGCGTGTCCAACCCCTTCAACACCCTCCTTATCTCATCCTCAATGCCTGCATACCTCAAAAAATACCTATACGCATACGCAGTAATAGCAAATCCATTGGGAACATTTATACCCCTACCCTTCAACTTCCTATACATCTCACCCAAAGACGCATTCTTCCCCCCAACCAACGCGGTATCCTCTATCCCTATCTCAGAAAACCATAAAATAAATGACTTGTCCCTTTTGTCTGACATCTCTTCCTCTCCTTTTCTATCGAAGATATGGATCTTTCCCGAAAGACCCCCAATCTCTATGAAACCTTTGCATAACCCCTTTTTACACTGGGGGTTACACCCCCAGACCCCCAAAAATTAACTTAAAATAACTCATAATTACAGCTTTTTTATGAGAGCTTTGAAAAATTCAAAGCTCTCTCTATTTATGCTTTATCTTTCACGGAATTTCAATATAAATAAGAGATGGTTATATGGCTAACATAGAAGGATTTTTTTTGTCAATTTACAAAAAGAGGGGGGATATTAATGAGGATGCCAGATGGAAGTATCTATATGGACTATAATGCCACCACCCCTATTGCTCCTGAAGTATTGGACGAGATGTCCCCATATTTAAAAAATGAATTTGGGAATCCATCCAGCACCTATCCATTGGGGATAAGGGCAAAGGTGGCAATAGAACGAGCAAGAGAGGAGATAGCAAAGCTTATCGGAGCAGAAACCCAGGAGATCGTGTTTCTATCAGGGGGATCTGAGGCCAATAATATGATCTTAAAAGGGATGGTAGATCTTAAAAGGGCATCTGATTTTCATATTATAGTATCAAAGATTGAACATCCCTCCATACTTAACCCATGTCTCTATCTGATGGAAAGGGGTGTGGAGATAGATTTTATTGATGTGGATGGATCTGGAAGGGTAAATCCCGAGGATGTGGAAAGGAAGATAAGGTCAAACACATGCCTTATATCTATTATGCTTGCCAATAATGAGACAGGAACAATTCAGCCAATTGGAGAGATCTCCAAGATTGCAAGATCACATGGAATTGTGTTTCATACAGATGCGGCTCAGGCCGTGGGAAAGATAGAAGTTAATGTCAATAGCCTTGCTGTGGACCTTATGACCATTGCAGGGCATAAGCTATACGCACCAAAAGGAGTTGGTGCCCTGTATATAAGAAAGGGGGTGAGATTAGATCCCTTAGTGCATGGGGCATCTCAGGAAGGGGGGCTCAGGGCAGGAACTGAAAATGTTCCTTTTATTGTTGCACTTGGAAGTGCATGCAGGATAATAAGAGAGACCATAAATTCTGAGTATGAACGTATAAAGAGATTAAGGGATATCTTGGAAGAGAGGCTCCTATCTTCAATAAAAGGTAATAAACTAAATGGGCATAAGATATTAAGACTACCCAATACATTAAATATCTCCATTAAAGGAGTGGAAGGAAGAGCCCTTTTGGATTCCACTGCAAAACTTTTAGCATCTACTGGAGCGGCATGTCATGAAAAGGAGGTGAGCATATCACATGTGCTATCTGCGATGGGGGTGGATAGAGACTATGCCATGGGAACCCTTAGGCTTTCCCTTGGTAGATTCACAGATAGAGAACAGGTGGAAGAGGCCGCACAATTAATTATTGATGCAGTAAAGAAGATGAAAAGATAAAAATTCTTTTTGCTTGCAGTTGTAAGAAAGTGAGCCTGGTCTTAATAAATATGGTTAACCGCCTTTTCTCTTATTTAGCCTTTCCATCCTTCTCTTTATCTCCCTTTCAAATCCTCTAATAGAGGGGTTATAAAAGATCCTCCCTTTTAGTCTATCTGGCAGATATTGCTGATCAACCCAGGCATCTTTAAAATTATGGGGATACATATATCCCTTTCCATATCCAATTCTTTTAAGAAAGGGGGTGGGTGCATTTCTTATATGCAAGGGAACGGGCAGAGAGCCGCTCTTTTTTATCTCCTCCTTTATTGCCTTTTCAGCCATGTATAGGGAGTTACTCTTAGGTGCCATTGAAAGATATACGGCCGCTTCAGCAAGAGCAAGCTCTGCCTCAGGAGGCCCTACCTTTTCCCATGCCTCAAATGCAGCAATTGCAATGCCAAGTGCCTGAGGATCTGCCAGTCCCACATCTTCTGAGGCAAATCTGATCATTCTGCGTGCGATGAAGAGTGGATCCTCTCCTGCCATAAGCATCCTGTAGAGCCAGTAAAGAGATGCCTGGGGATCACTTCCTCTGAGGCTTTTGTGAAAGGCAGAGATGAGATTATAGTGTTCCTCTCCGCTCTTATCATAGGGGAGGGGAGAAGGGGGAAGGAGCTTATCAATAGCTGCCTTTGTTATCTCCTTTTCCCCTTTTGACTTTGCAAATAGTGCTGCATGTTCCAGATTATTGAGCCCCACTCTTGCATCTCCATGACTCAGCTCTATCAGATAGTCAATAACCTCATCAGAAATCTTTATATCCCAATTTCCGATTCCCCTTTCTTTGTCTTCTATCGCTCTAAGAAGGATCTTTTTCATATCTTCATAACTTAGAGGGTTGAGGATGAGCACCTTTGATCTGGATAGCAGCGGAGGAATTATTTCAAATGAAGGATTTTCTGTAGTGGCACCTATCAGCACAATTAATCCATTTTCCACAAAAGGGAGGAACCCATCCTGCTGGGCCTTATTAAATCTATGTATCTCATCTACAAAGAGTATTGTGGGCTTTCCAAACATCTCCATATCTCTTTTAGCACCATCTACCACCTCTCTCAGCTCTTTGACTCCAGAGGTAACCGCAGAAAAGGAATAGAATGGTAATCTTGTATAGTGGGCAATTAGTCGGGCAAGGGTGGTCTTACCAGAGCCTGGAGGACCCCAAAATATGGTGGAAAAGGGTTTACCTGAATCCAATGCCTTTCTAAGGAGGCTTTCCTTTCCCACTATGTGATCCTGCCCCACCACCTCATCCAAGCTTCTTGGCCTCATTCTTTCAGCTAAGGGAATATATTCATCTTTCATAATCTAAAACCCTCTTGATGAGACTATAGGGATAACCTATGATAGGAAAAAAGATAAGATAATCAAAGGAGAAAGATAAGATGTCCTATTTTGCTCATCTCCATGTGCATACAGAATATAGCCTTCTGGACGGAGCAATCAGGATAAGGGATATGCTCAAAAAGGCAAAAGAGCTGAATATGGATGCAGTGGCGATTACTGATCATGGAAATCTATTTGGCTGTGTGGAGTTCTTTAAAGAGGCAAAAGAGTTAAATATAAGGCCTATAGTGGGATGTGAATTCTATGTGGCACCTGCTGACAGAAAGATAAGAAGACAGCCTTCCAAAGATGAAAGGAACTCCTACCATCTCATATGTCTTGCCATGAACCAGGAAGGCTATAAGAATCTGTGTAGATTGTCTACAGCAGGATATCTGGAAGGCTTTTATTACAATCCCAGGATAGATATGGAGATCTTAAGAGAGTGCAGTGAAGGGCTTATAGTTATGAGTGCCTGTCTTAAAGGATATATACCCTATATGATCCAGAAGGGTAGGATTGAAAAGGCAAGGAAGAAGGCAGAGGAATTTTGCCAGATATTTGATGGACGTTTCTTTTTAGAGGTTCAGGCAAATGGATTGCCCGAACAGGAGCAGGTAAACAGGGGACTTAGAGAGCTTTCAAAAGAGCTATCCATACCACTTGTTGCAACCAATGACTGCCACTATCTAAATAGGAAGGATGCTGTGGCTCATGATATACTGCTGTGCATTCAGACAGGAAAATCTGTAAATGATAAAAATAGATTAAGGTTTAATACGGATCAGCTCTATTTTAAATCCAGAGATGAGATGTTAAACTCTCTTGGAGAGGAGTTTTTAGATGCCATAGAAAATACTAAGCTCGTGGTAGATATGTGTAATTTTGAAATGAAATTTGGGAAGTATCATCCCCCATTATTTGATACACCTGATGGGAGCTCCTTGGAGGATCTATTAAGAGATAAGGCATGGGAGGGGCTAAAGAGGAGATTTAAAGAGATGGGGGGATCTCTCAGTGAGGAACTGGAAAACCAGTATAGGGATAGATTGAGATATGAACTGGATATTATTAGTAAGATGGGATTTTGTGGGTATTTTCTTATTGTGGCAGACTTCTGTGAATTTGCACGTAGCAGAGGAATCCCTGTGGGCCCTGGAAGGGGTTCTGCCGCCGGTTCCTTAGTTGCATATTGCCTCAGGATAACCAATATTGATCCCATAAGATATGATCTCATATTTGAACGATTCCTTAACCCTCAGCGGATAAGCATGCCTGATATTGATATTGATTTTTGCATGAATAGAAGAGATGAGGTGATTGATTATGTTACCCGAAGATATGGAAGAGACAGGGTATCCCAGATAATTACATTTGGCACCATGAAGGCCAAGGCGGTGATTAGGGATGTGGGAAGGAGTCTGCAGATACCCTATTCAGAGACAGATAGAATAGCAAAGCTTGTTCCTGATAGAGCGGATATCACACTCAGAGAGGCCTTAAAAGAAGAACCTGCGCTAAGGGAGGTAATGAAGGAGTCAGATAAGGGTAAAAAGCTCATTGAGATCTCCCTTGCCCTTGAAGGGCTATGCAGACATGCATCCACTCATGCCTCAGGGGTTGTGATTTCAGATAGACCTCTCATTGATTATCTCCCCCTCTATAAGGCCCCCAATCACAAAGAGATAACCACCCAGTATTCCATGGAATGTGTGGAAAAATTGGGGCTTATAAAATTTGACTTCTTGGGGCTAAAGACCCTGACTGTAATAGCTCAAACACTGGATCTGATTGAGAAAGAGACAGGTAATAGAATTGATATCCAGAGCATCCCCTTAGATGATAAGGAGACATACAGGCTAATATCTGAAGGAAGAACAACGGGGGTGTTTCAGCTTGAAAGCCGTGGTATGAAAAATCTCCTAAGAAGACTTAAGCCAGAGGTCTTTGAGGATCTTATTGCCATCGTGGCTCTTTACAGACCAGGGCCTCTGGGAAGTAATATGGTAGAGGAATTCATAGAAGGAAAGCATGGGAAGAGAAAGATCCGTTATATGCTACCTGAACTTGAACCTATTCTTAAGGAGACCTATGGGGTAATTCTCTACCAAGAACAGGTCATGCGAATTGCTCAAATTGTTGCAGGATATTCCATGTCAGAGGCAGATGAACTCAGAAAGGCAATTGGAAAGAAAAAGCCCGAGATACTTAGAGCACACAGAGAGAGATTTATTGAGGGAGCAATTAAGCGTGGAATATCAAAGGGAAAGGCAGAACGACTATTTGATCTGATAGATAAATTTGGTGGATACGGATTTAACAAATCCCATTCCGCTGCCTATGCCATGATAGCATACCAGACCGCATATCTTAAGGCACACTATCCGGTCCAGTTTATGATTGCACTTCTTACTCAGGATATGGGGAATCAGGACAAGACCATAAAGAATATTGCAGAATGCAAAGAGATGGGAATTAGCATACTTCCCCCAGATATTAATGAAAGTCAGGCAGATTTTACCGGGGTTGGCAATAGCATAAGGTTTGGGCTTGCAGCTGTAAAAAATGTGGGAATTAAGGCGGTTGAGGTGATAATTGAAGAGAGAGAAAAGAATGGCCCCTTTAAGGATCTGTTTGATTTCTGCAAAAGGGTAGATCTTTCCAAGGTAAACAGAAGGGTTATTGAAGGTCTTATACAGGCCGGTGCATTTGACTATACAGAAATTGACAGAGGAGTGCTTATGGGCTCATTGGATGATATCCTGAAGGCATGTCATGGAAGAGAGAATGGGGGGCAATTGAGCATGTTTTCCCAGGGAATTGACCAGGGTGAGATGCTTGAAAGCTTCATATATCCAGATATAAGCCCTTGGGATAAGATGGAAAGGCTTAGGAGGGAAAGGGAGGCACTGGGATTTTATATCTCAGGCCATCCTCTGGATTCATACTCAGAGATGATAAGAGAATTTTCCACTGCCTCAATAGATGGTCTTTCAGAGATAAAGGATAAAAAGAGGGTGAGGATTGCAGGGGTCATAACAGGAGTAAAGATGAAAAACACAAAAAGAGGGGATAAGATGGCAAATATCATCTTAGAAGATGCCACAGGTTCCATAGAGGCTATAGTATTTTCTGATCTTCTTAAGCGATCAATGGAAATTATTAGAGATGAAGGTCTTGTGTTATTAACCGGAGTGCTTGAACATGGA
This sequence comes from uncultured bacterium, assembly GCA_965613025.1. Classification (GTDB taxonomy): domain Bacteria; phylum Desulfobacterota; class DSM-4660; order Desulfatiglandales; family JALVMZ01; genus CAYTXJ01. The sequence continues at coordinate 18,569 of CBFDUE010000021.1, read as the reverse complement.
GAAGGGGAAGACAAGATCATTGCTCAAGAGATCATCCGATTGGAGGAGCTGAAAAGGAAACACCTTAGCCACATAGAAATTCACCTAAATGAAGCAGATATAAGCAGGGCCGCTTTGATGGATCTTAGAGGGATCCTCATAAAATATCCTGGAAGCTTTCCTGTAAAACTCAGGGTAAGGTGTGAAGATGGAAAGGAATATGTCATCAGGGCTTCCAGATTATTCCATGTAAGTGGCACCAAAGAACTCCTTAGAGAGCTTGATACCCTGTCTTATTGTGAAGTGAGGAGCATATATGGAAAAGGGGCATAATGATTAAAGAGGTTAAGATTATCTGGGATCTAAGACCCTATTGGAGCTGTTTTAATTCATAAAATAAAACACCCTCCCCTTTCAGGGAGGGGAATCCTGGAGGGAAAAGGTGATGGCTTAGATAATATTATTTTAATTAGCCCCTTTTTTCAAGCAGATTTTTAAGATTTTTCAGTATGGTAACTGGCACGGGCCCAGAATTAGCATATAGCTTTAACAGTTCATAGGATACACCTATCTCTTTTTCCACTTCCTCCCATGCCATCTTCTTTTCTTCCACCTCTTTCATCAATTCAACCAATTCTTTTACTTCCATAATTACTTCCTCTTCTTTTTTTCCTTTTCAAGATCTGGGGGATATATATATTTGGGGTTCATATCATATGTCCAAGGGAGCCCCCAGAATTGCCATCCATAGTATCTACGATGACCAAAACCAAAGATCTTATTTCTCTTGGCAAGCTGTCTGAAATATTTATGTCTGTTTTTATCATTAAAGGTGGGAAATTCCGGGCCTTCAAACCCATCTACTACATGGAATATATTTTTGTAGCCTGCATCTGCCAGCTCCTTGGCCGCCATCAGACTTCTGGTTCCATCTCTTCCCATAATTAGGAGATTATCGGTCTTTTTAAAGACCTTTTCTATCTCTTTTAAGAAATTTTTATTCTTTTTAAGGTAGTTATAGAAATACTTTTCATCTTTCTTAGATCTAATAAAACGGGGTTCAAAAAACATGTAAGGGAAATTATATGCCCTCAAGGGGTGTCCCACAAACTGGTATTCTGGCCGGGTGCGGATGTCAATAAGATATGTATCGGGAACCGTATTTAACATATCATATGCCTCTATGCTCAAGATATTTTTAATCTTTTCAGCACCATATGAAGGTATAATAAAAAGATTCAGAATTAATATGAGAACGATAACCCATCTTATCGGTCTTTTCATATTCATTCCTTATCTCTTAAATTAATAAGAATTAATAATTCAAGAGATTTTTGTTTGTCAATGATAAAAAAATTTAAGTATATTCTTATAAATTCTAAAGGAGGGATTCCATTATGGAAAGGGCCACGGTCTTTTTTACTGATATCAGAACTACTCCTAAGTTAAACCTCTTTGATAAGTTGAAAAATCTACTGAATGCGGTTGAGATCTCTAAGATGATAAAAAAGAGGGATCTGGTTGCCATAAAGCTTCATTTTGGAGAGAGGGGTAATCTCGCCTATGTAAGGCCTAATCTTATAAGGAAGATAGTGGACTATGTAAGATCCATTGGAGCATATCCATTCCTTACAGATACCAATACCCTGTATGCAGGCTCAAGGGGTGATAGTGTATCCCATATTATCACTGCAATAGAAAATGGATTTAGCTTTTCTGTTGTAGGTGCTCCCCTGATTATTGCAGATGGTCTGAGAGGTGCAAGCTACAGTGTGGTTGAGATTGGACTTGAAAATGTAAAGGAGGCATATATTGGAAAGGAGATAGTGGAAAGCGATTTCCTCCTGTGCGTGACACATTTTAAAGGTCATGAACTTTCTGGTTTTGGAGGGACTCTTAAAAATGTGGGAATGGGGTGTGCAGCACGTAGAGGCAAATTATATCAACATTCAGATGTTCATCCAATAGTTAAAGAGAAGGTATGTGTGGGTTGCGGGGATTGTGTATCCCATTGCTCTCAATCTGCAATAAGGCTTAAAGATAAAAAGGCCTATATTGACCCATCTCTCTGCATAGGGTGTGGTGAGTGCATCCTGATATGTCCTAATAAGGCCATTGATGTAAAATGGAGCACAGATATTGTAGGATTTCAGAAAAAGATGGTGGAGTATGCATATGCTGTCTTAAATAATAAAAAGGGAAGGGCGTTATTTATAAATTTTCTTACAAGCATATCACCTGCCTGCGACTGTTATCCTCATAGTGATATACCCATTGTACATGATATAGGAATTATGGCATCCACCGACCCTGTTGCCATTGATAAGGCCTCTGTGGATATGGTTAACAGCAGGGAAGGAAACAGGGCTTCTGCCCTTAAAGGTGGTTATGGAAAGGGAGAAGACAAATTCATGAATCTCTATCCAAAGGTTAATTGGATGATCCAATTGCAATGGGCAGAAAGAATCGGACTTGGAACAAGATCCTATAAGATTGTGGAGATCTAAAAGGGTATGGAATATGAGATAGTTTCAGAGGCACTTACCAAGTTCTATGGCCTTAAGATGGCCATAGAGGATGTAAACTTCTGTATCAGGAAAGGGGAGGTGGTGGGATTTTTGGGGCCAAATGGTGCGGGTAAAAGCACCATATTAAAGATACTTACCTGTTTTTTAAGGCCTACAAAGGGAAGGGTCGTAATTGATGGTATGGATATAATAAAAAGATCCATAGAGATCAGAAGACTCATCGGATTTTTGCCAGAAAATGTGCCCCTATATTCTGAACTCAGAGTAAGGGATTTTCTCAAATTCTGTGGAACACTAAAGGGTCTTTCAAGACAAAGGCTACGAGATGATATAGAGAGGGTGGTGGAGATCTGTGACATAAGTCATATCAAAGATTCCCTAATAAGGCATCTATCTAAGGGGCTAAAACAGAGGGTTGGCCTCTCACAGGCCCTGCTTGGAGATCCATCTATACTTATTCTGGATGAGCCTACCTCTGGACTTGATCCGGTTCAGAGAGTGGAGATGAAGAGGCTTTTAAAGCGTCTTTCAGGAAAAAAGACAGTTATCATCAGCACCCACATCCTTAAAGATGCCCAGGATATATGCGATAGGGTGATAATACTTAAAGATGGAAAGGTATTGAGGGAAGATACACCAGAAGGAATCTCCAAGGCCATAGAGGGTCAAAGGCTTATATCTTTAAAGATTAAAGAGGGTGCAAAAGAAGAGATAGAGGAGTTGCTTAAAGATATTAGTGGTGTCCATGAGGTAATCTTGGAAGATGAAGGAGAGATCATAATAAAGGCTGATTTTGACCCAGATATAAGGCCTGAAGTTGCAAAGTCTATTATTGATAGAGGATATGAACTGCTTGAGTTAAAAGAATTGAAGAAGGATCTGGAAGATAGCTTTTTCTATCTTATCCGAGGAGCAACACAATGAGATCTATCTGGGCCATATGTAAGAAGGAGCTCTATATAACATTTGCATCCCCCATCTTTTATGCAGTAAGCTTTATATTTCTTCTCTGCTCCGGCTATTTTTTATATAGCAGCACTGCCTATTTCAGCTATCTGAGCTATCAGGCCCAACTTAATCCCATACTTTCAGAAAGGCTTAATCTCACTGCCATGGTCATATCCCCGTTCTTCGGAGATCTTTCTGTGGTGCTCTTACTTATAATTCCCATGCTGAGCATGCGACTCTATAGCGAAGAGAGACGATCTGGCACCATAGAGCTCCTTTTCACCTATCCCTTAAAGGATTTTGAAATATTGTTCGGAAAATTTCTTTCCGCATTTATTGTTATTTGTGTAATACTTCTTTTTACTTTACCAGGAGTATTGTTACTTTGCGTATTTGGAAATGTGGAAAGAAATATATTATTTTCAGGATACTTGGGGCTTTTGCTCCTTGCATCCAGCTTTATATCTGTGGGGCTCTTTACATCTTCCCTTACAGAAAACCAGATAGTGGCTGCGGTGCTTAGCTTTGGATTACTTCTTCTATTATTTGTAATAGGCTGGGCACAAAGGATAGTCCCCCCTTCAATTGCACCCATATTCTTGCACCTTTCCATAGTAGGCCATATGGAGGCCTTTACAGAAGGACTCATCGATACAAGGGATGTGGCATTTTATCTTATATTTTCTGCGTTTTGGCTCTTTCTTACCCTGAAATTTTTGGATATCAGCTTTTGGAGGAGATAGTAATTTTGAATAAATTTAAAAGGCTTATGCTCTTTTTGTTCATAAGTATTGGTATCTCTGTGATGCTATATCTTCTGTCTCTTAGGTTCTATCTAAGATGGGATCTTACAGAATACAGACTCCATTCCCTTACTGAAAAGAGCTCCAGATTGATATCTAAACTGGATACACCTATAGAGATAATTGCATTTGTAAGGAAAGGGCACGAGAATGAGAAAGAGGTGCAGAGACTCCTTTCAGCCTATCGCTACGTATCTTCAAATATTCGCTATAAGATTGTTGATCCTGAAAAGAGACCACAGATAGCAAAGAGATATGGCATAGATTCATATAATAAGATTGTTATTGAAGCTCAGGGGAGGCGTCAGCTTGTAAATATCTTAGATGAAGAGCACATTACAGATGGGATAGTGCGAGTCTGGAAGGGTAAAAAGATAAAGGTTGCATGGATACAGGGGCATGGAGAAAGACCTCTTAAAGGCTCAGGACTGAATACCTTTAATATCATATATGAAAGGCTAAAAGATGAAAATTATGATATTCAGGTGCTTAATATGGGAGATGAAAGGATATCTTCAGACTTTGATCTGATTATTATTGCAAGCCCTAAGATCCCATTTATGCCCAAAGAGATACAGGAGTTAGAGAGGCTTTTTTTAAATGGAAAAGGCATATTAATCCTGCTTGATCCTTTAAATAAGACGAATATGGAAGAGTTTTTAAAACGTTATGGCATCCTTGTTGGAGAAGATATGGTGGTAGATAAGATGGGGCACCTTATGGGAGGCGATTATCTTATGCCAGTGGTTAGCAGATATGGGAATCATAAGATTACAGAAAGATTCAGACTTAATACCTTCTTCCATATGGCAAGGAGTGTGGAAAAGGGAAGTCCTCCTAACCAGTGGGTAAGGATAACCCCACTGCTCTTTACCTCTGATGCCTCATGGGCAGAGACCGATCTAAGGAGTCTGCTTGAAGGCAAAGTTGAATTTGAAGAGGTCCGGGACAGAAGAGGCCCTATATGTATCGGGCTTATATGTGAACTGCGTCTTCCCATAAGGGAAGAGGATCGTAAAAGGACAGGGATAAGGGGAAGGGGAAAGCTTGCTGTATTTGGAGATTCAGACTTTGCATCAAATAAGTATATAAATTTTGCTGCTAATTCTTTACTCATTGAAAATACCATAAATTATCTCTCTAAGAGACATGAGCTTATCTTTTTTAAAAAGAGGCATCGTCCCATTGAGGCATTAATGTTAACTAAGACACAGGGTAGGATACTCTTTTGGGTATGTATAGTGATAGTCCCCTCCTCTATGCTCCTTTTAGGGGTGGTGGTATGGCTTAAAAGGAGGGCAAAGTAAAAGTTATAGCCTGGGACATAGCTCTTCATGAAACGGTATACCACTCAGAGGCCATTCATTTAAGGTCAATTTTTGAATTACCTCTGGCACAATGGACAACAACTCTCCTGCAAGCACACCAGAAACTCCCTTTTCCTCTGATAGTCTCTCACCGCAGATTCCATGGATATATACCCCTGCAATTGCTGCCTTATCCAGGGGAAGGCCTCTTGCCAGAAATCCTCCTATAAGTCCAGTTAGGACATCTCCAGTTCCTCCACTTGATAGCACCGGATTTGCAGTGGGGTTAATAAAGATCTCTTTATTGGGAAGTGCCACAATTGTCCTTGCACCTTTAAGCACCAGATGTGTTCCATAATTTTCAATAAATTCTTCACATGTCTTGATCCTTTCCTCTTGGATCTTTGATATAGCAACTCCCACTATCCTGGACATCTCACCTGGATGGGGAGTAATGATTAACCTGGATGAGTTGTCTTTTAATATATCAGGGTCCTTAGATATACAGTTTAGGCCATCAGCATCTATTACCATAGGGAGTCTGCATCTTCTAATAAATTCCCTTACAAATTCCACTGTCTCAGGGTCGGTAGAGATACCTGGCCCTATTGCCACAGCACTCTTCCCCTCTGCAAGTTCCAACGCCCTTTTAATAGCATCTTTTGAAAAGAATCCTCTGCCGGTATCAGGCAAAGGCTCTGTCATTGCCTCTGTAAGTTTAATTTCCAGGATGTGATTAAGGGTTTCAGGAATGCACAAGGTAACAAGCCCTGCCCCAGCACGAAGTGCCCCAAGTGCAGTAAGAGTTGCAGCCCCCGTCTTTCCTGTAGAACCTGCGATCACCAGAAGGTGCCCCCTTCTTCCCTTATGGATATCAGGTTCATCTCCTCTGAGGAATTCAATAAACTCTTCAGGTTCAATCAGTCTATACCTAAGCTTAAGTCTTTCATCTGGAACAGGACAGAGCCCTATGTCAATTACTACTACCCTTCCGCAATGTCTTGCCCCGGGGAATATAAGGTGTCCCACCTTGGGATAACCAAAGGTTACAGTGAGTTCTGCTCTAATTGCCACTCCCATAACCTTTCCATTGTCTGAAGAGACTCCAGAGGGAATATCTATGGATAAGACAGGCTTTTTAAGTGAGTTTATATCTTCAATTATATCCCTATAAAAACCTCTTATCTCAGCCTGAAGCCCAGTGCCAAATATGGCATCTACAATAAGATCTGCCTCACTTATGGATGAAAGGATCGATTTCCAGCTTTCATATTCAGGGACATAACCTATTTCAATTCCCATATTTTTGATAATATCCAGATTTATCCTCGCATCTCCGGAGATCTTTTCATATTCTGCCAAGACACACACCTTCACATCCAGGCCATACAGATGAAGGTAGCGGGCCACCACATAACCATCTCCACCATTATTCCCTTTACCTGCTATTACATAGACCTTTTGCCCTTGCTCTGGTTGAAAATGCTCTAAGAGATATCTCGCTGCTCCTCTTCCTGCATTTTCCATAAGGACCACCCCGGGTACTCCCATCTCTTCAATGGTGAAATTATCCATATTTCGCATCTCTTTTGCGTTTACCAAGATCATATCTACACCTCCAATACTACTATTGATATGGCATAGTCTCCATGATCAGAAAGGCTCAGGTGAACCCTCTTTATTCCCTTCTCATTACATATATCCTGTGCCTTTCCATATAGTCTGATCTGGGGTGCCCCCCCTTTTATATGGTATATCTCAATATCCTTCCATCTGACTCCCATACGCATTCCAGTGCGTATCGCCTTAGAGAAGGCCTCCTTCGCACTGAATTTCATGGCAAGAGATGATATCCATCTCCGTTTCGTCTTACACTCATCAATCTCTTTTCCTGTAAAGATCTTGCTAAGGAATCTCTCTTCCATCTTATTTAGCACCTTGGTAAATCTTTTAATGTCAACTATATCAACTCCCACACCATATATCATGAAGTTACCCCCATAGGCTTAGTGTTCAATTTTCAAAAACTTTTGATTCTTCTAAATACCGCCTTATGGCATATAAAAGGTTTTCTCTTGCCTTTTGGTAATTTCTACCATAATAGAGTGCGGCTGAAAAGTGATAGATGGCATCTTCAAGATGGCTTAGGTTAAAAAGGGCTATACCCATGTTATTATGGGCTTCAGGAAAGTCCTCCTTTAATCTTAAGGCCACATCAAGAAAAGAGATGGCATCTTCATATCTCTTTAAGGCTATCATAAGATAACCTAAGTTATTCCATGAAAAGGGATTCTGAGGATTAATTTCAGTAATTTTTTGAAATCTTTCAAATGCATCCCAGTATCTCCCTGCCTTTAGATATGCAACTCCTAAGCTATTTAATATATCTATATTTTGAGGGTCTTGTTCTAAGGCCCTTTTAAGAAAGAATATGGCAGATGATATATCTCCCTCTTCAAGGCAGATGTTTCCCAGATTCATGTTTGCACACATATGGTTTGGTCTTATGGATAAGACCTTTTTAAATATCTCAATTGCCTCATGCCTCCTTTCCATATTTAAAAGACATACTCCCAAGTTATTTAAGGCATCCAAATACTTCGGCCAGATATTAATTGCCTCATTAAATTCCCTATAGGCCTCTTTCCAATTCCTCTCCTTTAAATAGGCAACTCCCAGATTCATATGTGCTACATAGTTTTTTGATGTTATCAGCAAGCAGTGTCTAAAGACTCTTTTACTGTTTTTCCAATAGCTTAGCTGATCAAAGGTAAATATGGAAAGATATATAATATAGAGACTCAAAAAGATCATAAAAAGTCCCTTTTTTATCTTTTTTGTCTCTATGCAGTGTCTTATCCCCCATACCAAAAGAATATATATTCCTATTGAGCTTAGATATGTATATCTATCTGCATATGCCTGCCCCCCTACCTGGACAATTCCGATTACAGGAAAGAGGGTGATTAAAAACCAGAGCCATCCCATAAACAGATAGGGATAGTTCCTTCTTTTATGGATAAAAAGTGCACTAAGAATAATTAGAAAGACCAATGAAATTATGCCAAAGCTAAGAGATATGGATCTTCCAGGGTGAGGGTAGAAGATACAGAGGGCCTGTGGAAATAGTATCTTTTTTATATAGATAAGATAAGAGATGGATGCATTCCACAGTCTCAGATTAAAGGGAAGGGTATTTAGATCAGTTACTGCTCCACCTCTTAGCTGAGCCAGATATGTTATTACCCCTAAGAAGGCAGATAATATAAAGAGGGGTATCTTTTCTAACCATATTCTTCTATTAAAGATCTTATCTGTTCTCTTTAAAGGCCAATAGTCAATAAGGATAAGGACCAATGGTAGGGATATGATCATGGGTTTAGACATGATACCCAGAGAAAATGTGGTAATCATAAGCAGGTATCTTTTAATAGAAGGTGCCTTTGTCCAGTTTATGTATAGGATAGATGTAAGATACCAGAAGAATCCACACAACAGATCCTTTCTCTCAGATATCCATGCGACAGATTCCACTCTCAATGGATGAAGTGCAAAGAGGGTAGTTACTATTAGGGATTCATAAAGCCTTCCAGTTGACTTTCTCAAAAAGAGAAAGAGCAATAGTGTGTTTGCGATATGAAAGAAGAGATTCCCCAGGTGATGCCCCCCTGGAAATTCATTGTAGATTTCGTAATCTAACATATGGGAGATCCAGGTAAGGGGATGCCAATTGGAATAATCCATGCTTTTGAATGCCCAGATAATATCTTTGATTGATAGACCTGTCTTTACATGTGGATTATCAGTTACATATATGCCATCGTCAAAGGTGATAAAGTCAAACCAAAGCATCTGAAGGTACAGGATGAGCAGTGCGATTATGAGAAATAACGCCCATAGCTTTGCTTCTCTTTCAATATGGTTATCTTGCTCTTTATTCATCTGTAGCTTAGTCTTTCCATATCTCTCTCTATATTTAAGATATTTCTCTTTGCCTCAACTAAGGTAGTATCTAACTTGATGGCCTTTCTGAGATATTCAATGGCCTCTCTGAATCTATGCTGTCTTGCCAAGGCAACTGCAAGATTATTCATTGCCACTGCATACTCAGGGCAGAGTGTGATTGCTGCCCTAAATTGGACTATTGCCTCTGGAATCATAGGGATCTGCATAAGTTCATATCCTACCCTGTTATGCATAAATGCTATATAAGAGGGGTTTATCAATGCCGCCTTATTATAGTGTTTCATGGCCTCTTTAGTATCTCCTTCAGCACCGTATTGCATTGCGATCATAAAATGTGCTACATAATTGTCAGGATTAACCTCAATGGCATGCATAAAGAGGGTTTTTGTATCCTTCCAGAACCCAATCTGTATAGTGCAGACATAAATAAGATAGCTTAAATAGGATATCACCAATGGGACAAAGACCCTATCTGGAACCTTAAATCTCTCAAGTATCTCATGTATGCCCCATACCATCATAATGGAAAGACCTGTTAGGGGAATATAGGTAAATCTATCTGCCATTGAAGGCCAAAGCCCCCATTGAAATATTCCAGATGCAGGTAATATCCCTATTATAAACCACATCCATCCTGTAAATAGATAGCTGTATCTATCTATCAACATTAAGACTCCAAAGGAAATCAGGAGTAGAATCAAAAGGGATATGAGGGTGGGTAAAAGGGCTATATCTTTTGGATAGGGGTAAAATATGGAAAGATCACAAGGTATAATGGCTTTAGAGATGTAGATTATATAGGATATAAGGGCGTTTTTAACCCTTAAAGATAGGGGGATGATATTGGTTTTAATAACTATCTCTGCATCCTTTTTTAAATAGATCACTAAGAATATGCTAAGCATAGATAGGATAATCATAGGAATCTTTTCATAAAGGATCTTATTAAAGTGGGGCTTTTTAAGTCTCTTAAATGGCCATATGTCTAATAGCATAAGGATAATAGGAAATATTATAGTAGAAGGCTTTGTCATAAGGGCCAAAGTAAGGCATAAGAGCAGATATGTATAGTTAAGGAGGTCTTGACTTTTAACATATCTAAGATAGAGGATTAACCCCAGATGGAAAAAGATTCCGCTCAATACATCCTTTCTTTCAGATATCCATGCAACAGATTCCACATGCAATGGATGTATTGCAAAGATAAGTGAGATTATTGCGCTTTTAAACGGGGATTTTGTTGCCCTTTTTAAGAATAAAAAGAGCAGACAGGTGGATATGATATGATAGATAAGGTTGCTTAAGTGAAATCCCCATGCACTATCTCCATAGAGTTGAAAGTCTAACATATAGCTGATCCAGACTAATGGGTGCCAGTAGTCTGGATCAGTGGCAGTTAAGGCCCATCTGATATTTTTTAGGCTGAACTGGAAGAGGTGTGTATTTCTAAATACATAGTTAGGATCATCAAAGTTAATAATATCATATCTTATCACCTTTAAATAGCAAAGAAAGGTGATGGATATGATTAGAATCAGAAGATAGAGGCTCTTTTTGGACTCTTTATCTTTTACATACATCTTTCCAACACTATAAATACCCTAAAGCCTAAGATCCTTCGTAAAGGGTGGAGGATATCTTCAATCCTTTTAAGATGCCTTAACATAGGCGGACATAAAAAGGAGATACCCTTAAATCCACCGCTAAGTGGATATATAAACAGATCCTGAATCCTCTTTACAATTATCTTTAACTTGGGAAATTTAATCTTAAATTGCTTTTGATATCTAAAAAAGATAAGATTTGAAACCGCCTGATTATCAACTATCTTTACACCTTCTTCCCTTAAAGGATCATCACGGAGGCATATGGCCTCGTTATGAAATATCCTGTAAATCATATAAGATAGGGGAGATACATATGGCTCAAGCAATATGAGTCGGCCCCCCTCTCTTAATACCCTCTCTGATTCAAGGAAGAAGAGCGCTGGCCTTCTTAAGTGGTGTAAGACATCGATACATATTATATTGGATATGGACTGGGCTTTGAATGGAAGGCTATGGGCATCTAAAACAGTATCCAGCCAGGGTAGAAATACTATGTCAGTTTCAATGCATTTTTCAATAAAGTCTTTTCCAATTCCAATTCCAGCCCCCAACTCAACTGTTGTTCCTTGAACTAAATATCTCCTTATTAATGAAAACCACTGAAGGTATATCTCTCTGATTATCCTCTTTTTTCTCCATACCTCCTTCCTCTGAATTATGGTCTGATAGGGGTTGTTCATCTATATTGCCTTAAATCTCTTGAATGCAAACGCTGTCATCTTTAAAAGGAGCCATCCGTGTCTAAATCTCTTAATATTTGTCTTTCCATATCTTCGCTGGTGATATCTTACAGGGACTTCAACAATCTTGAGATTCAGCTTAACCGCACCCAGAATCAGCTCAAAATCCCCAAAAGGATCAATACTGCCCAGATATTCCCTTCTTAATGCCTCTATCTTCTTATAATCTTCCCTATATAAGGCCTTTGTGCCACAGAGGGTATCCTTAAATCTCTGGTTAAGTATCCATGTAAACATAAGGGAGAAGAATTTATTACCCATATAGTTTAATAGTCTCATTGCCTGTCTTTCCAGGGGATATATCAGCCTGCAGCCATTGGCAAACTCTCCAAGATCATCCCTTAGCACCCGATAAAATTTTAAAAGATCTTCTGGTGGAACACTCAAATCGGCATCTAAGATTATTAATATCTCTCCTTTCGCATTTAAAAATCCTTTCCTTACAGCATCTGCCTTACCTTGACCATCCTGAATAAGCAGTTTTATGTCTCTATCAGCATATCTTTTCATTACCCTCTTTATCTCCTCAATGGTTCCATCCTGAGATCTGCCGTCAACAAATATAATCTCCTGATGTGATCCAAAGACAGGCAATCTCCTTAAGGTGGGTTCAATATTTCCCCTTTCATTTTTACATGGAATTATTATGCTAACCGATCTCTCCCTCTTTTTTCTAATATTCAGTGGCCTTGCAACTACATAACAGCAGAGACACAATTTTCTTATAACTGGAAGTGGAGCTATATAGCGATTGATAATATCACTTATTAATGGAATCCTTTTAGGTATCAGAAGTCTCCTGTCTGTCTTTATTACCTGATAGTCCGCTATATAGAGGAGGTTGCAGATATCTTCGGTAGAGAGCCAATTCTGTTGGTGCAGGGGCATCTTCATCCTCAATCTTTCTCCTATCCATAGGATAGGTTCCCAGAGGAAATTATAATAGGAAATGATAATTCGTGTTCTTTGATGGCAAAACTGTTTAATCTTTTCAAAGGTATGTTGGATATCTTGAAGATGTCCTATTACATCTGAGAGTATGACAAAGTCAAATTGCTCTCCCCATCCATCCATGATTTCGATATCATCCCTACGAAACTCAAGATGGGGATAGAGGGCTTGCGCCACCTTTAACATCCCTTCAGAGAAATCCACGCCCACTCCTCTTGAAGGTTTCAGCGCATTTAATAGATCACCCGTTCCACAACCCAACTCCAAGACCTTCATCCCTTCAGGGACAAGATGGCGAAAATATCTTTCCTGATCTTCATAGTAGTATCTATTCCTTCTTTTCCAGCGGATCCTATCTCTTGAAAGGAGATCAAAACGTCTTCTTATCTCATCCTTTCTCTTTAAGTCTTCCAAAAGCATGGAGATTTTCACCTGATCCTGGGAAACAGGGGAGACTGTATAAGCCCAAGTTTTGCAAGCTTAAATTGAATGGCAGTCTTTATACAACCCATGCCATATCTTATACTGTCCTTAAGATCTATGCTGGATGCATCTTCAAAGTATCTTGCTGGACAGCTGATTTCCCCAATGGTGTATCCAAACCATATGATTTGGGCCAACATCTGATTGTCAAATACAAAATCATCTGAATTTTTATCAAAAGGGATCTTTTGAAGGATCTCCTTAGAGAAGGCCCTGTAACCTGTGTGGTATTCAGATAGCTTTGCACCCATAAGGATATTTTCAAACAGGGTTAAGATCCTGTTAGATACATATTTCCATAAAGGCATCCCTCCTTTTAAGGCCTTTCCTCCAAGTATTCTGGAGCCCAAGACACAATGATATAGCCCATTTGCGATAAGAGATGCCATCGCAGGAATAAGCTTTGGTGTGTATTGATAATCTGGATGAACCATTATCACTATATCTGCCCCCTCTTTTAGTGCCAATCTATAGCAGGTCTTCTGATTTGCTCCGTATCCCAGATTCCTTTTATGTTGATGGACTTTAAGAGACGGTAAGGACTTAGCGATCTTTACTGTCTCATCACTGCTTCCATCATCCACCAATATAATGGAATCTACAATTTCTTGTTCCAGGATCTCCCTATGGGTCTTTACAATTGTCTTAGCAGCATTATATGCAGGCATAACTACCACCACCTTTTTCCCCAAAACCATCTTAATTCCCATACATCATAAGATTTTTTGTTGAACAGATCTAATGATGATAATAGATACTAAAAATAATGTATCTTCAAGGAAATCTTTCATGAAGAGAGCTTTGAATTTTTCAAAGCTCTCAGAAAAAGAGCTGGTAATTATGGGTTATTTTAAGTTAATTTTTGGGGGGGTATAACCCCCAGTGTAAAAAGGGGTTATGCAAAGCTCTCATGAGGGAGATAGATTCTGGATTTTCCCTTATTGAGGTTATTGGGGTTCTCATATTAATTGCCATTATCTCTGCGGTCGTAGTAAGCAGGATTGGTATCACCTCACCTGATCTTTATGCCCAGGCAGAGATATTAAAGACACGCATCCGCTATGCCCAGCTTAAGTCCTTTAATTCAGAGAGGGTTTGGGGTGTAAGGATTCAAGGTAATAAATACTGGCTGTTTAGGGATGGAGATCTATCAAATAGGGTTCCTTTTCCAGGGGAGGAATCAGACACTATCTCAATTCCTTCTGGAATGTCCATATCCCCAAACAATATGATTATTTCCTTTAATTTTAAAGGGGTGCCATGCACGGATCAATCAGGAAGCAATCCTCAAAATACAGACAGGACGATTACCATATCTTCTGGAGGAGATTCAGTAAGCATTCAGATAACAAAAAATACAGGGTTTATTCCATGAATGAGATGAAAGAGAGTGGTTTTACACTTATTGAACTAATTGTAACCATCATTGTTGCTGCCATTATGGCTGCGATGATGGTTCAGGTCATGGGAAGCAATCTTATAAAGAGCTCTATTCCGGTAACAAATACCCACTCTTCCCTTTATATAAATGATATAATGGAGAGGATGACAGCCGACTATAAGAGGCTTCTTGCCACAGATAATACCCCACTTAAGACCTTTAAGAGCTATGTGGAAAATGGCAATAATCCAAAATCCAATCCTTATTATGGAGATTACAAATATAAGACAAAATACATCAGATTTGATTCAGACAATATGGAAGATATCAATCCCTGCACAGGCGATTGTAAGATTCTAAAGGTTACTATATCCTATAAGGGGCACTCCCTTACAGCACTCTTTACAAAGTGAAGAGGGAATATTTTTGAGAGAAAGCGAGAGGGGTTTTACATTAATTGAATTTATTGCGACCCTTATTGTGGTGGCGATCCTGGGTGCTATTGCAGGTATGGGATTGACTACGGCCACCAAGGGGTATCTATTTGCAAAGGAAAATGCCCATCTTTCACAAAAGGCACAGGTTGCAATGACAAGACTCAGGATCGAGTTGATGGATCTGATGGATATCAGTAAGGCAGATAATAGCTCAATTATCTTTGAGACCCCATCAGGGTGGATAGGTATGGCGGTGGTGGGAACTGATCTCAAGTTAAGGAATGGCAAGTCTCTTCCCACCATAGAGAAGGGGGATGTTCTTATAGATAATGTTTCAAAATTTGAGCTTAAATATTATAAGGGAGATCAAGAGTGGAAGCCCGGGGTAGATGATATAAAGGAGCTTTCCACAGTTCAGGTGAATATGAGTATTGACAGAAAGGAAAGTGGCATTGGAGTCGTTGATTTTTCTGCCATTTTCCATATCAGAAATAACGGAAACTATGGAGGTGCTCCACCCGGATCTCAACCTCCTACCCAGAGCCAATACTGTTTTTTAGTAAGTACGGTATTTGGTAGAGATAATCACCCAGTGGTAGAGGTATTTAAGGAGTTAAGAGATAAGTATCTTTTAAGATACGGATGGGGTAGGGATTTTATTAAAAAATACTATGTATTAGGGCCTATCTGGTCAGTAGAACTCAAAAAGAGGGCCTATCTAATTCCCATTTTTAAGGTGGTATTTGTGCTTTTAGCATCTTTTATTCTTATATTCTTAAAGGCCCCCTATCTTTTGATATCTCCTCTGCTTTATCTTCTGTGGCGTTCAAGGAGGCTAAATCTTATTATGCATGGAAGAGGAGGGGTTCTGATACCATTAATAATAGTGATGGTTATATTTTCAGCATTGAGTGCTGCCATGCTAACTCTGACCACCACCTCCACATTTTCTCCTACCGGGACAGAGCTCTCTTCAAAGGCATATCTGCTTGCAGAGTCAGGATTTAGGTATGCAGCCAGTCAGTATCTAAATGCAGAGGGTGTAAGCGAAAGGGAAAAGGTATTGGAAGATCTCCATAACCAGACTTATACCTTAATGGATAATCAGGGAAGCTTTACATTAAAGATATTCTCTTACTGGTATAAGACAGTGAAGATCCCCTTTAAGAACCAGTTGCCCTCAAAGGCATTGGGTGGAATTCCACCAGATATTAAATTTGGGAAAGGGTATCTCTATATTGATGGAGAGATCTATGGGTATAGCCTTACAAAGATAAAGGATCCATATGTTACATTCGTAAAGGATAAAGGAAACTGGCCAAAATTTAGTGTAGATACCTCTATATATCCTGCCTGTAAGAGCAGTTTCAAGTTTCAAAAGGTATATAAGGGAGGGGATATACTGTTGAGTCCTAATACAGG
Source organism: uncultured bacterium (assembly GCA_965613025.1). GTDB lineage: Bacteria > Desulfobacterota > DSM-4660 > Desulfatiglandales > JALVMZ01 > CAYTXJ01. The sequence continues at coordinate 2,017 of CBFDUE010000021.1, read as the reverse complement.
TCAGTCCATATTTCCCTCAAAGAATGGGCAGATAAGTATCAGCCAGCATATCTATAACTATAAGTATCTGGATCTTAAGACCAATAGGCTTGTCTATATTACTGATCCCAATGATCCAGATATGAAACCGTTTAATCTTCCCCCTTATACCGATATAGTACTTGAAAAGAGTCTTCAGGTCCACTCCATCGGAATCTTTGGGGAAGGCTCAACTCAGATGAGAAGAAAGATCATCTATTATACCCCTGTTGGTTGGGTGGAGAGGGGTGCATCCTCTCAGACTCTGGAGACCAGAGACACCTTTGAGGATCTCTCTAAATGGAATCCTTCTACCTTAGGAAGTCATAGTATTGCTAAGGTCGGGGGCAATAAGGCCATGAAGGTAACCTCTGCTTCTATCTTATGGCATAAAAAGGGGGGTAAAAAATATTATGAATACCAGAGCCTGAAATCCTTTAAATGGAAGGCAACCGATATCAACCTCTACAATATATGGAATGATTCAGGAAAATTTCTGAGCTATGATTTACAGTGTAAGATAATGGCTAAGCTTTTATATAAGGGTTTCAAGAAGCCTCCGGTCATCATTAAGCCCCCAATCCCCCCCAAGTCCGAGCCGTATTATATGGCAGGGATCAGTTTCAGGTTAAATGAAAAGGGAGATAGCTATGGAATCTCATTTTTAAAGGCCAATAATCAGCAACTTATATGGAAAAATTCCATAATTGATATAGACGGAATTCCCAATGAATTGGTCCCCCCTGTATATGAAAGTTCAAAATCTTTGATAACCAAACCCATGATTGTTTTGTGGATGCAGAGCAATAAATTTGAAAAGAAGAGGTGGCTCGCATATAAGGTGCTATCATACAAAGACTATGTGGTGGATAAATCGGGGTATCTGAAGGACTGGTCATCTATCCATGTCAGGGTAAGGGAAGGGGCTTCTATAATATTTAAAAAGGGAGGAAAGGTTCCCATCAACGATGGTGATACCGTTAAAGGCTCCATCAGCAAGGCAACCGGTAAGGTATTTGGAAGGCCTTTGCTTCAAGGGGGGGCATGGTCTATGGGAAATGCAAAAGGTATTATCCTGATAAATAATCTTTCAGGGAGCTTTATAAAAGGGGAATGGCTTCTTGTGAATGGTGAAAAGAGGGCAAAGGTAGATGGTTTTAGAAAGAAGGATAACTATATAAGGGTCTATTTTGGAGATACATCAGCACATGGAAAGCCAAATGATAATCCTTTTGATAACAATAGGCTTTCCAATCCAAGGGATCAGTTCCATTGGTCGCCTGATGAAGTGGATCAATGGAGTAAGGAGAATGACCATCTCACTGAGGTGAGGTGGAATAAAAAGGTGGATAGCTCTGTCAAGCTGATTAGCACCGTGGATGAAAAGAATGCCATAATAAGGACTGATGTCTTTTTAAGTCCAAGTTCTGGCTCTTTTTCAAGACCCGAGATAGGCCTTCATACCTTTGGGACAAATTCTCCCTACATCTATTTTGATGATTTTGCACTAAGGCTTAAGACTTCTGGAGGAGACCTGGGCTTCCTCCCCCCTATACAACAATAATAATTAGTCCAGATCCGTTATTAAAATAGGTCCCTTCCATCTATGATCCCCACTATAGAGATATAGGGACCTTCATTTCTTTCATTCCTTATTTACCATATCAAGCTCCCTTATATTACCAGGCCAGCTATATTCTTTAAGACGATTAAGGGCATCTTGAAAAAATGTAACCCCCTTTTTCATCTCCTCTGTCCATCTCTTAATGAATCTCCGTTATCTTGTCACGAAGTCTATGATAGAGATCCTCCCTGAACTGACCACTCTTAATTGCCTTGCCAATATTTCTGTTTGGGGCGGCAATAAATTGAATATCCACTTTTTCTTCCCTTATAACTTTTTCATCAGATCGGAGAACTTTCGGAAGGGTCTATTTTTGCAGTCATTGCGAGTGAGGCCAAGCAATCTCAAGTAGAGATTGACGGCCATGTATCAAAG
>CBFDUE010000020.1:0-31248 GCA_965613025.1 uncultured bacterium | reverse complement strand
GAATTTGAACCTCTTAGGACTTGTCGAAAAGGCAGGAACTGGCATTTTCCTAATCCGGCGCCAAATGAGGGAAAATGGTTCTTCTGATCCGGTATTTGAAATAGGCGACCGTTACCTATTAGTAAAACTTCCAGCCCATCCATATTACTTAGGAGTTCGACTCTATCAAAAGGGATTGGTTGCGTTAGAACAAGGTAACCGGGACAAAGCTGCAAACCTCTTTAAGAAATCCGCTGAAATTGCTCCTCACTTTCCTGAAGTTTGGGCGGCTATAGGACGTATGGAAGGCTTATATGGCGATATAGAGGAGGCTAGAAGAGCCTTTCAGAGAGCAATTGAAGAAAATCCACAGTTTGAAAAAGCTTACTTAGAGTGGGGTAAGATAGAGGATCAAGCGGGCAATACAGTCAAAAGTCAGGAGATATTCAGGCAGGGAACCCAAGCTATTCCTGACAGTTCTGATATTTGGTATGCATGGGCTTTACTAGAAGAGAAACTTAGAAATTGGAGAAAGGCGCTCGGACTATTAAGAAAAGCGGTTTCTCTCCAGCCGAATGATCCAAGAGTTTTAAGGAAACTTGGTAATATAGCTTTTCGATTAAGAGAATTGGACGAAGCAAGAGATTGTTTGCGAGAAGCTTTACAGTATGTGGAAAATGATAAGGAGAAAGGGAAGATCTTCTTTGAGCTTATGAAGGTGCTTATAGAGCAAAGAGCATCAAGAGAAGAAATAGAAGAATGTTTTCATTCTGCATATTCACTAAACTTCAGACCACAAGAATTGTTTTATCGGTATCACCGTTACCTCACTAATAGAGGGGATCATGCAGCGGCCTTAGAGGTGTTAGAATTTGCGATAAGGGAGGGAATCCATATTACGCCAGCGCTCCCTGAACTCTACATCGGCAACCTCCCTACAGAGGTTCCCAAAAAGAGACTTACTAAAGAAGTTAAAGAGCTTTTCAGAAAGGCGGGGATCGAAGTTACAAAGATATACATCCATCCAAGTCGACGTTTTGGGTTTGTTACAATCACTTCGGAAGTAGATGTTGAAAAAGTCATCTCTTCTCTGAATAGAACCATTCTATTAGGAAAGGCGATAGTTGTGGATAGAAAACGATGAACCTAATTGAAGAAAATTATTGCGCTTCTTCGCCTAACATGGGATTTGCGGCTCACTTCATTCGGCCAAATGCTTCGCACTTCGCGAAGCCCCAAAAAGGAGGTCCGAAATTGCGTGCCACGGATACCGATCACAAAAGGGTAAATAGGAAAAATTATAAAAAACATGATAGGAGGTTAGAAAAATAAAGGTTGTCGCCTTTATAAATTATAAGGTTTGGTGTTGGAAAGTCTACAACGGCATATCATATAGGATGTGCGTTGGCACTTGATCATGGGATGGGAGTGCTCTTAGTTGATGTAGATCCTCAGACAAATTTGACGTTCTTATGTACGACCCCCGAACGTTGGGAAGAATTTAAAACAAACCATGGTACATTGGAATCGCTCTACCGGGCATACTTGAATGATCGACCATTTAACGTAAGAGACATAATTTGGCAGGAGCCTATTGAAAAAGCTGGTAGAAAGGTTGTTGAGGGATTAGACCTTATACCATCTGATATTGAGTTGCTTGGCATAGACTTAGATCTACAATTGAAAACAGCCCCCTCAAACGACCTTACTTCTGTGGCAACACATTATGTAGAACAAAGAACAATTTTACGTAATGCACTTGGTACCGTTCAGGACGAATATCATTATATTCTTATTGATTGTCCTCCAAACTTATATCTCGTAACTCAAAATGCTTTAGCAGCAAGTGATTGCTATGTTGTTACCGCACTTCCCGATCATCTTTCTACAATTGGTTTGAGTATTCTGGAAGAAGGAGTAAGGAAATTAAATAAAGATTTTAAACCTAATTTTGACAGTTGGTAGTTAAAAATTTACTGTCAAACTTAAGATAAAACAATTTCTTAAATTATCCCACATTTCTCCCCATGCAGCCCCTAATTCCCCCTCTTTTTGGTTCTTTGTCAAATTGTGTGGGGAAACATGGTATAGATGATATGAACTCGTAGGTAACATTTTCCAGCGATATACTTCCACATTCCTCAAACCCTCCTTCCTATCTTTACACACACCCTTTTGACCTTATGCCTGAAGCTGAGTTTATCAATCCCAAGATAGATTTCATCTTTATCTGACTGACTGCCCCGCTTAAGCTTAACATAAACTTCCTTCCACTAATCCCTACCTCCACTATCACCCAATCTCCATCTTCCCAAACCTTACCTGCATTATACCCTTAAGTCCAAGCAAAATTATGATATCATTATTCCCTCTTTTGGTCATAGTGATAAGACCTCCTTTATTCTAATTTCCTTTTTCCGGGGCCCTTACCTTCATAAAATTTTTTAATAAAGTTTTCCACAAATTCTATAATAGAGCCTAAAATATCTTGATCTTTGTAAGACTTTTGTATATAATGATTTAGATTAATAGATTAAGGAATTAAAAGATTAATAGACAACCTAAAATCCTTTTAGTTTATCCTGCCTATCCACCCACTTTCTGGAGTTTTAAATATGCCCTCAAATTCATCTCAAAAAAGGCAGCATTTCCTCCATTGGGGCTATTGACAGTTGCAGCACTTCTACCCAAAGACTGGAAGTTAAGGTTAATTGATATGAATGTGGAAATCCTGAAGGATGAAGATCTCAAATGGGCTGACTATATTTTTATAAGTGCTATGGAGATCCAAAAATCTTCTGTTAGAGAAGTAATAAGAAGGGCTAAGCGCTATAGAAAAAGGATAGTTGCAGGAGGCCCACTTTTTACAATCTCCCCTGAAGACTATTATCACCATGTAGATCATATTATAATGCAGGAAGCAGAGAGTTCTCTTCCTCTATTCTTAAAGGACCTTAAAGATGGAAACCTTAAAAAGATCTATAAATCCGAAATCTTCCCAGATATCACTCTTTCTCCTATTCCCAAGTGGGATCTTATAGATCTTAAAAAATATGCTGCTATGAGTATTCAGTATTGTAGAGGTTGTCCTTTTAATTGTGACTTTTGCAATATAAGGATATTAAATGGCAGAAGGCCGAGAGCAAAGGCCTATTCTCAAATTCTAAGTGAACTTGATTGTCTCTATAATATGGGATGGAGAGGTATTGTATTTTTTGTGGATGATAATTTTATAGGAAAACCACATAGATTAAAGACAGATCTTTTACCCCATTTAATTAGATGGATGAGAGAAAGGAATTATCCATTCTCTTTTTTAACAGAGGCATCCATAAACCTTGCAGACGATGAAGAGCTTATGAAGCTTATGGTAAAAGCTGGTTTTGATAGTGTATTTGTTGGAATTGAAAGTCCTGAAGAGATGAGCCTTTCAGAGTGTAACAAAACTCAAAATCTGAAGAGAGATCTATTGAGCTATGTCAGAAAGATGCAGATGAAAGGGCTTCAGGTATTGGGAGGATTTATAGTGGGATTTGATAATGATCCTCCTACAATATTTAAAAGACAGGTTGAATTTATCCAAAAGAGTGGAATTGTAACAGCTATGGTGGGGTTACTCAATGCTCCTAAAAAGACAAGACTTTATAATAGACTCAAGAGGCAGGGTAGAATTGTAGGAGATGTAAGTGGAGATAACACAGATTTTTCAATAAATTTTATCCCAAAGATGGGATACGATAGGCTTTTAAAGGGATACAGATATATAATAGAAAATATATATTCTCCCTCTGCTTATTATACCAGAGTAAAAAACTTTTTAGTAAATTATAAGATACCAGATTTTAGAGTTTATAAACTACAGCTCTGCTATATTAAGGCATTTATACAATCTGTGTGGGAGTTTGGAATAAAAGGCACAGAACGAATCTACTTTTGGAAAACCCTTATCTGGACCCTGCTTCGTTTCCCACGCTTAATCCCACACTACATTGCCTTCTCTATTTATGGATATCATTTTAGAAAAGTCTTTCATATTCATTTCCACAGAAACATCTTATAACCATAATGAAAATAAGAGCTCTTTTATTTTCAAATTATTTAACAGCATGATTACCTAAGTTTGACAGTTAGTAGTTAAAAATTTACTGATTTTTGGGTTGCACATCTAAATAGATCAATAACTTAGGTCATTTTATATCTTCGCTCGGGTGATATTTGATGAATTTTTTAAAGAGCTAAAATCAGGCAGGCTTACCCTTACACAAATTTTCCCCTAACTATATGATCTTACAGAATATTTACCTATTTTTTGCACTACCAACTGTCAAACCTAAGTATGAGATCCATATTGAAAAGTTGGGGGCTTAAATATATATAAAAGATATGAAAAGACAGTGGAAATCCAGATACTACGGCCTCAATGAAAGGCTATTTACTCTGATTATTGCAACCCTAATCGGAATCCTTGCAGGATACGGTGCCGTATTTTTTAGGCTGGTAATAAAGTTAGCACAATTCCTTTTTTATCAGAACTCCTCTGATATTCTTCAATTTCATCATAATCTGAATCCTTTAGTTATCATCCTAATGCCCTCTGTAGGTGGACTCTTGGTTGGTATAATCGTCCATCTGGGAGCACGAGAGGCTAAAGGACATGGCGTTCCAGAGGTGATGGAGGCAGTGGCATTGCGGGATGGATTTATTAGAAAGAGAGTTGCTGCAGTTAAAGTGATGGCTTCTGCCATATGTATTGGCTCTGGTGGATCAGTGGGAAGGGAGGGACCAATTGTGCAGATAGGTTCCTCCCTTGCATCTACCATCACTCAGATAATTCGTATTCCCAGAATTCACCACAGAACCATGGTAGGATGTGGTGCAGCAGCAGGAATAGCCGCTACCTTTAATGCTCCTATTGCAGGGGTGCTTTTTGCATTGGAAGTGCTTTTGGGTGACTTTGGTGTAGCATCCTTTTCTCCGGTGGTATTGTCTTCTGTCACAGCTACAATAATTTCAAGACACTACTTTGGAGATTTTCCCTCATTTCTAATCCCAAAATATTCCATTAATTCACTGTGGGAATTTGGCATCTATCCCTTTCTTGGACTTATGGCAGGTATCGTTGCAATTATATTTATCTGGTCTCTTTATAGGATTGAAGATCTATTTGATTCATTACCCATATGGGATTGGATAAAACCCGCTATTGGTGGTTTTATATTGGGAATCATACTCCTTAAGTGGCCACATGTATTTGGAGTGGGATATGGGGCTATAAATGAAGCTTTGCATAACAGTCTATTAGGCCCATTTTTGGCATTTCTTATAATTTTAAAGATCTTTGCCACATCTATCACATTGGGCTCAGGAGGGTCAGGCGGGATCTTTGCTCCTTCACTCTTTATGGGTGCTATGGCAGGAGGATTTTTCGGATGGATATCTAACCTGCTCTTTCCGGGAATCCCTTCAGATCCTGGTGCATATGCCTTAGTTGGAATGGGCGCAGTGGTAGCAGGAACAACCCATGCACCCATTACAGCCATAATCATTATCTTTGAACTTAGTGGAAATTATAAGATCATCTTACCTTTAATGATTACATGCATATTGAGTACCATTGTCTCCATGTCCATTAAGAGAGGATCAATATACACTATTAAATTACTTAGAAGAGGGGTGGATATAGCAGGGGGGCTTGAGCAGAATATACTCAGAAGTCTAAAGGTTAGAGATTTTATGAAAGACCAATTCTACGCTGTGCCAGAGTCAATGAAGTTATTGGATCTGCTTTCTGCCTTTAAAAAGATGGATGCACCATATCTACACGTATTGAATAAAAAGGGAGAACTCAGCGGAATAATATCCTTTAGGGATATAAGAACCCTACTTCAAGAGGAAGAACTTCACCACTTAATCGTTGCAAAGGATGTGGCATCCACTGATCTTCTAACCATCACTCCTGAAGATAATCTACTGGATGCACTCCATAAGATCAGCAGAAAAGGAATATCACAGCTTCCGGTGGTAGAGGTGTCAAATTCCAAAAAGCTGATAGGAACCCTAAGACATAAAGATATCCTATCAGCATATGACAATATAATACAGAAAAGAGAAGAATCATAAAATTGACATAAAGATATAAATATCTTAACCTAACCTATAAAATCTAATTAAGGAGGGGAGATGATGAAAAAGACAATTTTAATACTTATCTGTATATTATCAATTCTGTTCTCTACAGCATCTCTATTTGCAAAAAGTGATGTTAAACCAATAATCTTTGGAGCACCTGTTCCCAGAGCAAGTGCCTATGGGCAGAATGGTGAAAGAGGTCTGATTATGGCAGTAGAAGAGATAAATAGAGCAGGTGGAATCAATGTCGGAGGGGTAAAAAGACCTATTAAGCTGGAAATTATTGATAGCCGAGATGAAGAGCCCGGAGTTCCAACCAGTGAAGTCCTGCTTGCTATAGAAAAGCTGATACTTCAGAAAAAGGCAGACATTATTGTAGGCGGCCCTTGTATGTCAGAGTGTAGTATAGCAGCTATGGACCTTTACGCAAGATATAAGATAGTGGACATCGTATCTATAGGAACCTACACTCCCACCTGGGATCAAAAGGTGGCAAAGAATCCCAAAAGATATATGCACTCATTTAGAGCAAGTGGATCGGTTAAATGGTATATAAAAGAGGCTATTGATCTATTGTCAAAGATAAAAAAGGACTTTGGATTCAGCAAATTATTTATTACTATTGATGATAGTCTGATGTGCCGAAAGGCCGCATCCATTGTTCAAAAGCTTGCAAAGAAGACGGGATGGGAGATAGTTGGATTTGATAAACATCCAATTGGCACTACAGATTATTCTGCAGCATTGAGTGAGTGTAAGAGATCAGGGGCACATGTCATGTTTGTCTGGGCATATTCACCAGAGACATCTATAATGTTAAAACAATGGGCCGATATGGAAGTCCCTGCCCTTCCTGTTGGATTTATCGGTGCTGCTGAGGATCCAGGATTTTGGAAAGCAACCAAAGGAAAATGTGCATATACCATTGTAACACTCTGTGAGACAGGGTGTGTTCCTACAAAGGCAACTCCTAAGGCAATGGGATTCTTCAATAATTTTAAAAAGAGATGGGGCGTGGAACCCCGAAGCACGGGATGTGTAAGTGCATATGAATCCATCTATCTGCTTAAGGATGCTATTGAAAGAGCAGGGAGTCTAAATAGATTAAAGCTTATTGATGCCCTTGAAAAGACCAATATGCCTGCTGTTAGAGGAACCATCCGATTTGATAAGAATCATCAGATAGTCTATGGATATGATCCAAAGGCAAGTGTTTTAGGCTGCTGGGTGCAGTGGCAAGAAGGGAAAAGAGTGCAGATCTTTCCTGAAATTGCAGCCACAGGCAAGATAAAAATGCCACCCTGGTTAAAGAGATAGGATGGCTGAGATAATCATATATGGAACTGTAAATAGCATAATCTTTGCACTGATTGCATTGGGTTTTACTCTTGTCTATGGAGTAAGCAGAGTCCCTAACTTTGCCCATGGCTCCATATATGTGCTGGTGGGTTTTCTTACATGGACATTTGTAAATGACTTAAAACTTAACTATCTTATATCTATTGTGCTATCTCTAATAATAGCATCTATCTTAGGACTCATTATCTATAGGTTTGTCCTCATCAGACTTAGGGGGATTCCCACCTCTGAGATTATAGCCTCTTTTGCAGTGGGGCTGATTATCCTTGAAGGATTAAGAATGCAGGGAATAGCCGGATTTAAAGGGTTTATTGGGCCTTTTTATATGCTAAATCCCTTTATAGAGGGTAAAATAAAGATTGCAGGGATCTTTATTGACTATCAAAGGCTCATAATCATTGGCGCCGGGATATTACTTGTTGGAATCCTCTGGTTATTTACCCATTATACAAAGACAGGGCTTTCCATGAGGGCGATAGCTCAGGATGAGCAAGCAGCTATGATGCTTGGAATAAATTCAGACAGAATGGCCACAATTGCACTATCAATTGGATCTGCCTTATCTGGCCTTGCTGCTGTTATCATTCTTCCTCTTGGGAATATAACTGCAGAGGCTGGATATAAGGTACTCATATATGCCTTAGCAGTCTGTATCATAGGCGGTCTTGGAAGCTGGGCAGGGGCAATTCTTGCCTCCTTTGTCATTGGATTTGCAATGAAGATAAGCACAGCACTCTTTGGTGCCATGTGGGAGTCAGTGGTATTGGTAGGAACCATAATTGTTATCCTGCTTTTTAGGCCTTCAGGACTCTTAGGTAGACAAAAAGAGCTTGAAGAGAGGGTATAAAGGGGGTGGAAAAGAAAAGAGGGAAAAGAAAAGAAAGGCTGGATAGAAGCATAAAGGTCCGAACAGAGGGTCTATATGCTCTGTCTTCATGGCAAGAGATGTTATATCTCATATTTCCAAGAGCCTTTCTTATATGTATTCTCCTAATACTTCCCCTTATTTTACCTCTCTATTGGAAGAGGGTTCTCTGTGCATCTGGTATCTATGCACTCCTTGCATTGGGTTTTGATTTTCTCTCAGAATATGTAGGGCTTGTCTGTCTTGGAGGAGCATTCTTTATAGGTTGTGGTGGATACATATCTGGCCTATTGAATCATTATCTCCACTGGCATCCCTTTTTATGCATCCCTATTGGAACGATTGGGGGTGCAATTATAAGCACATTAATCTTAATACCATCTCTAAGGCTTAGAGGAATATATTTTGCCATTATAAGTTTTATGTTCCCTCTATTTGCAGTTTATATCATAATAGCTCTTAGTATATTTGGTGGAACAGAGGGTATCAGTGCTTTGGATATTATGCCTAATGAATGGTTTGAACAATATATTATTCTCGGTGGGGTTTTGGTCTCACTCTTTGCGCTCAGAAGACTTGTCAATGAAGATATCGGCCTAATACTCAGAGGCATTAAAGACAATGACCAGGCAGTCAGGGCATCGGGAATCAATATTACTGAATATAAGATAAAAGCGGTTTTAATTGCATCCACAATCGGATGCTTTGGAGGCGCTTGTATTACCCATCTTTACGGTTGGTTGGGCATATCACTCTTTGCCATGGACTTTTCCATACTTCCTATTGCTGCAACTGTAATGGGAGGTATGGGAACTCTGGTGGGTCCCGTAATCGGTGCCTTTATCTTAACACCTCTATCTGAAATCTTAAGAGGATTTGGGCAACTAAGAGTTGTGCTCTATTGTTTGATTCTTATAGCCTTTATTGTCTATAAACCAGAAGGGTTAATGAATTATCTGCAGAGGAAATATCATCAGTTTGAAAGATGGGAGGAGGTTTAAAATTTATCAGGACATATGGAGAATAATAAGATCATACTTGAAGTAAAGGGCGTAAGTAAGAGTTTTGGTGGGGTAAAGGCTGTAGAAGATGTAAGCCTATATCTACAAAGAGGGGAAGTGCTTGGAATTATTGGTCCAAATGGCTCTGGAAAGACTACTTTAGTAAATCTTATAACAGGTTTTATAAGGCCTGATAGTGGGAAGATCTATTTTAAAGGGATTGATATTACAGGTAAATCGCCCCATAAGATAGCAAATATGGGGCTTACTCGGACATTTCAGATTATGAGGCCTTACCATACTCTTTCTGCGTACAAAAATCTTATAATTCCTCTTAATGCCCCAAGAGTGCGGCAGAGTAGAAGTGGAAAATTTGGAGATACAGACGCTGTTGCCATAGATATACTTGAAGAGCTGGGTTTTGAAAGGGATGCAAGGGTTCCATATAAAAGTGCTGGGACACTTCCATTGGGATATCTCAAAAGGTTAGAGCTGGGAAGATGTCTGGCACTTAACCCAGAATTAATAATATGTGATGAAATCTTTTCAGGACTCAGTATGTCTGAGATAACCTCCCTCATTCCTCTGTTGGAAAAACTTCAATTACAAGGGCTCACTTTAATCATGATTGAACACCGGCTAAGGGAACTCTTTAGACTGGCAGATAGGGTGCTTGTGCTTAATTTTGGAAAATTGATTGCTGAGGGGGATCCGCAAATGGTTATGGAGGACCCCAAGGTAAAGGAGGCGTATTGGGGAAAGGAGAAGAAGAAAAAGAGATGGGTCTATTAGACATAATAGATCTTATAGTCTTTTATGAAAATGCCATTGCAATAAACAATATTAATATGAGCTTTAATGAAGGTAGAATAATAGGAATATTTGGAACAAATAGTGCGGGTAAATCTACTCTTATGTATACCATAAGTGGAATAATATTGGATGTCAAAAAGAAAGAAGAGATGAAGGGAGGAGAAAGGATAACCATAATGGGCAATATCCTATATGAAGGACAGGATATTACATTTTTAGAACCCAGTGAAAGAGCGCGTAAGGGGATAGTGCTCTGTCCTGAGAGAAGGAGGATATTTATAGAGAGCAGTGTTATGGAAAATCTACGGATAGGCGGAATACTTGCCACAAGGAGGCAGGCAAAAGAGACCCTTGATTATATATTTAGCCTGTTTCCCACCTTAATAAAGCTAAAAAATAGACCGGGCGGATTTTTAAGTGGAGGTGAACAGCAGATGCTTGCAATTGGAAGGGCACTTATGGCACAACCTAAGGTGCTTTTACTTGATGAACCATTATTAGGGCTAAGTCCTGCAATGGAAGAGGTGGTAACAGATGCAATAGAGGATATTAATAAAGATAGGGGGATAACCATTGTCATAGCAGAACAATATGCACGGCCCATATTACCTATTATTAATTATGGCTATATACTTGAAAATGGCTCATCTGTGTTAGAAGGTAGCTCGAAGGAGCTTATGGAAAATCCGGATGTAAAAAGTGCCTACTTTGGCCTTTAGACCCTTATTCTCTTAGTCTCCTTTGCCATCTTCCTTCTCTCCTCTTCCCTGACTTCTCTGCGAAGAAGCTTTCCAACCTTGCTCTTTGGTAGCATATCCCTAAACTCTATATATTGAGGCACCTTATAGGGGGCAAGCCTCTCTTTACACCACTTAATCAGATCTCCACCACTTACTCCTCTTATATCTTCTTTTAATACCACAATGGCCTTAATCCGTTCACCTACCTTTTCATCAGGCACTCCCACAACACATGCCCCAATTACAGCTGGATGATCTTGAAGAACTGCCTCAATTTCAGAACATGAGACCCTATATGCCTTGTATTTTATTATATCCGCGGATCTATCCACATAATAGAGAAGTCCATCTTTGTCCTTCCTCACAAAATCTCTCATCCGATACCAGATCTTTCCATGAAGTTCTATATACGAAGCCGCTGTCTCCTCAGGTTTATTCCAATATTGGGGGGTAATATAGTCCGAACTTACGAGAAGTTCCCCAGCCTCCCCGTCCTTAACAGGCCTCAAGGTTTCAGGATTTACTATCATTATGTCTCTACTGGGAAGTGGAGCTCCTATACTGCCGGCAATGGGTTCTCTGTCTAAGGGGCTCATACAGGTAAATCCCACCTCTGTTGCTCCATATACCTGATATATGGGTATATTAAACCTCTCTTTCCATCTTCTAAATACCTCTAAAGGGAGCACATCCCCTCCACTCCAACAGAATCTTAATGAGCTTAGATCAAAAAAATCAAGCCTGTCATTCTCAAGGATCATCCTATAAAGTGTTGGTGCACCAAGAAAAAGGGTAACCTTATAGCGTTCAATGGTCTTAAGTATGGCATCCACCTGGGGAATGGGCATAAGGATTACCGTATTTGCCTTGTAAAGGCCCATACCGAATGTCATACCCTGTGCCATTTGATGAAAGAGGGGATTTATCATAATAAGTCTTTCTTCACCCTCTTTAATTATTCCCTTTCCACAATCTCTGATCTCCATCAAAAATGATACCATTCCTTTATGAGTGGATATACATCCCTTAGGGAATCCTGTAGTTCCCCCTGTATAGAGTATATAACTTAAAAGTCTGGCAGGATCCTCTTTTAGTGGAGGAGGAGATGGACTATAATCCTTTATGAGCTGTCTGAATAAAAATATATATCCCCCTTTCTCTATCTTTCCTCTTGGAATCTTATCCATCAGATATCCAAATATCCGTTTATATGCAGGAAGCATATCAACATAAGTGGTAATAATTACCCTTTTAAGAGGGGTATCATCAAATACCTCCTTTACATACCTGAAATTTATATCAAGACATATGATATTTTCTGAATCAGAGTCTTTTAAAAGATACCTGATTTCATGGGGTGTATATATGGGAGATACAGGAACAGGGATCGCACCTATTCTCTGAGCTCCCAGATATGCAATGAGAAACTGAGGACAATTGGGAAGATAGATCATAAATTTGTCATTGGCCCTAAGGCCAATATCATATAGAGCGGTGGCAAAGCTATCAATAAACTCTTTAAGCCTCTTGAAACTGATCTTCTGGCCTAAATAGACTAAGGCAGTCTTATCTGGATATCTCTCTACAATCTGATATAGCTCTTCAAATACAAACCTATTATACTTTTCCATAGATATATTTATTATCTATTCAGATTAAAATGGCAATATTAATTATTTATAAAATTGACTAAGGGCCTTATATCTGTTAATCAAGTCTTTTAAAATTTTCAGAAAAGATGTGAGGAAAGAGAGATGGACTATAAAAAGACACTGAATCTTCCAAAGACAGATTTTCCTATGAAGGCCAATCTGATAAAAAAAGAGCCCGAAATACTGAAGAGATGGGAAGATATGAAGATATACCACAGAATAAGGGAGGCTTCAAAGGGACGGAAAAGATATATGCTTCACGATGGCCCCCCTTATGCCAATGGACATATTCATATGGGGACCGCATTTAATAAGATCCTGAAAGACATAATATTAAAATCAAAACAGATGTTGGGGTTTGATGCTCCATATGTGCCAGGATGGGACTGCCACGGACTTCCCATTGAACATAAGGTGGATCAGGAGCTGGGAGAGAAAAAGAGAGGGATGACACAGGTAGAGATAAGAAGATACTGCAGGCGCTATGCTGAAAGATATATTGATATTCAAAGAGAAGAATTTAAGAGATTGGGAGTATTTGGGGAGTGGGAAAATCCTTATCTCACCATGAACTACAACTATCAGGCAACCATAATCAGAGAATTTGGAAAATTTGCTCTGAATGGCACCCTGATTCGGAGTAAAAAACCTATCTATTGGTGTATCTCATGTAAGACCGCCTTAGCTGAGGCAGAAGTGGAATACCATGAGCATGAATCTCCTTCTATATATGTAAGGTTTCCCATGTTAAGTGATCTATCCTCAAGATATCCTTCTTTAAAGGGGAAACAGATATATGTGGTCATATGGACCACTACCCCTTGGACCATTCCTGCAAATCTGGCAATAGCTTTACATCCTGAGTTTTCATATAGTGCGGTGGATATAGGGAAAGGTGAAGTCTATATCTTGGCATCCAGACTCAGAGACATATGCCTTGATACATTTGGAATAAGGAATTACAAGGTGCTTGAAGAATTTGAAGGAAAGGTGCTTGAAAATTTAAAGGCCAAACATCCTCTATACAACAGGGAATCCATGCTCATCCTTGCAGATTACGTAACCTTAGATGCAGGAACAGGCTGTGTACATACAGCTCCAGGACATGGTGAAGAGGACTATGAATCCGGGCTCAGGTATGGTCTTGATATATACTCACCTGTAGATGATGAGGGGAGATTTACTAAGGAGGTGGAATTTTTCAGCGGTATGGAGGTCTTTGAGGCAAATCCTGAAGTCAATAGGAAATTAAAGGAGATGGGAGCACTGCTTAAAGAGGAGGCAATAGTCCATGAATATCCTCACTGTTGGAGATGCAAGAGACCTGTAATCTTCCGTGCAACTGAGCAGTGGTTTATATCAATGGATAAGACAGGGCTTCGCAAAAGGGCATTGAAGGCGATTGATGAGGTTAAGTGGATTCCCAGATGGGGAAGAGACAGGATCTATGCCTTAGTGGAGAATCGTCCTGATTGGTGTATATCCAGGCAGAGAATTTGGGGAATACCCATATGTCTCTTTTATTGCAAGGGATGTGGCCATGTGCTTATAAATGAAGAGGTGATTGAGCATGTGGCAGGAATGGTTGAAAGATTTGGAGCAGATATATGGTTTGAAAAGGATGAAAAAGAGCTATTACCTGAAGGGATAAGTTGTCCTGAGTGTGGAGATACAGAATTTAAGAAAGAGACAGATATACTGGATGTGTGGTTTGACTCAGGTGTAAGCTATGCGGCGGTGATGGAACGACGAGATTATTTAGACAGCCCTGCTGATCTCTATCTTGAAGGAAGTGATCAACACAGGGGATGGTTTCACAGTTCATTGCTCTGTTCGGTGGGAACAAGGGGAGTGGCTCCTTACAAAAGCGTTCTTACCCATGGATTTGTGGTGGATGGTAAAGGCAGGGCGATGCATAAATCCTTAGGTAATGTCATCGCTCCAGAAGATCTAATAAAAGAGTATGGAGCAGAGATAATCAGACTCTGGGTTGCAGCAGAAGATTATACTGATAATATACGGCTTTCAGATGAGATACTAAAACGCTTAGTAGAGGCATACAGGAGGATAAGAAACACATGCAGGTTTATACTTGGAAATCTCTATGACTTTGATCCAGAAAGCGACTCTATCCCGTATGAAGAGATGGAAGAGCTTGATAGATGGATTCTTCACAGGCTTCAAGATGTTCATAAGAAGATACTTAAGGCATATGATAATTTTGAATTTCATATTGTCTATCATACTCTTCACAATTTCTGTGTACTTGATCTCTCTTCCCTCTACCTGGATATCATAAAAGATACACTCTATGTGCTTCCTCCCTCATCAAAGAAGAGAAGATCCTCTCAGACTGCTATGTATCATATCTTAGATGTGATGGTAAGGGATATGGCCCCCATACTTTCATTTACTGCTGAAGAGATCTGGTCACATATCAAAGGAAGAGGAAGAGAAGAGAGCGTACACCTTGCAACCTTTATCACCCTTAAGGAAGATTGGAAAGATCAGGAATTGGCCAACAGATGGGAATTTATATGGAATATAAGAAAAGAGGTAAACAGAGCACTTGAAAATCCAAGAAAGGCAAAAGAGATTGGTCATTCCTTAGATGCAAAGGTAGAGCTTGGCTGCTCACAAGATCTACTTGATATATTGACCCCTTATAGGGATGAATTAAGATATCTATTTATTGTATCTAATGTAAGTCTGCTTCCTTTAGAAGACTTAAAGGAGGGGCTGGATGCAGAAACTATTAATGGACTAAAAATAAAGGTCAGCAGGTCTGATGATATAAAATGTGAGAGATGCTGGATACATGACTCCAGTGTGGGTAAGGATAAACAATTTCCAACCCTATGTGAAAGATGTATAGGGATACTTAAAGATATGGGACAAATTTAAATATGAGATATCTTCCTTATGTTATTTCTGCTATGGTGGTCATCTCTGATCAATTAACAAAGAGAATTGTAATTGATATGATAGAGATAGGGCAAAGATATATCGTTATTCCAGGCATATTAGACCTGGTGCATGTCAAAAACAGTGGAATGGTATTTGGAATTATGCAGGGGAATAATTCCACACCCTTTCAGCTCTTGATGATCTTTATTAGCATATTAGCAATAGTGGTATTAATATATTGGATAAGAAATTCCCATTCAAAGGGAAGGCAGATCATATATCTATCTCTTATACTTGGAGGAGCTATAGGAAACCTTATTGACAGGGTAGCAAGAGGTGCTGTGGTAGATTTTATTGATATACATATTGGTTCCCGTCACTGGCCAGCATTCAATTTTGCAGACTCTGCCATTACCTTAGGAGTTGTCTTTTTGGTATTAGATATGCTCTTTAAGGAGATATAAGTTGTTTCCCGATCTCTTTAGCATTGGCCCCATCACGTTACATACATATGGGCTTTTTATTGCACTTGGCCTTGTTTCTGCCGTATATCTTGCCCTTAGATCCTCAGAGGAATATGGTCTTCAGAGACAGATGGTAATGGATATGGCATTCTGGGCAGCCCTATTTGGAGTATTAGGCGCAAGGGCTGCCTTTGTGCTTATGAATATGGATCTTTACAGCACCAATCCCATATCCATGTTTAAGATATGGCAGGGAGGACTTGTATTTTCAGGGGGAATGATAGCCTCAATAGTCTTTATGATTGTATATATAAGAAAAAAGAGGCTGGAATTTTGGAAAGTTGCTGATCTTTTTGCACCTTCTATTGCACTGGGTGCATCAATTGGAAGACTGGGATGCTTTTCCGCAGGTTGCTGTTATGGAAAACCGTGCAACCTTCCCTTTGCCGTGGTATTCCACAATCCCCATAGCCTTGCCCCCCTAAATGTCCCTCTTCATCCTACCCAGCTATATCATGCAGCCCTTCTATTTATCATCTTTTTGATACTTATAAGATTGAGGAAGAGAAGGCTCTTTGACGGTCAGGTCTTTCTATGGTTTCTGATCCTTCATAGTTTTCAGAGACTATTTGTGGAAAGATTCAGGGGAGATTTTAGAAACCATATCCCAGGCACAGAGATGACCGTTACTCAACTGATTTCCCTTCTGATTCTGACAGCTGCCATATTTCTGCTGCTTAAAAAAAGACCTAAGAAAGAGGATAAGAGATCATCCCATCTCAGCTAATTTCCTTAATATCTCTCTATTTTTTTGAATCCTTTTTAGATCTTTCCTTCTATTTTTCTTATTAGGCCTCTTCTTCCAATTTCTGATTGTCTTAGTCTTTTTTGTCTTAGATGCCATCTTTTATGCTATCCTTTCTCAGATTTCCTGAAAATCTATATATGGTTTTAGGATATGTCAAGATCAGATTAGAATCTCTATTTTCTATTGCCTTGATTTTTTCAATGGGATATAAAGGGTTTCAAAAAATTTAAGGAGGGAATTCTATGGATTTCGGCTTGAGTGAGGAGCTCCAGATGTTAAGAGAGATGGTTAGAAACTTTGCTCAAGAAAAGATTGCACCCTATGCAGATGAATGGGATGAAAATCACTATTTCCCTTATGAAGAGGTGATAAAACCCATGGGAGAGCTGGGCCTTTTTGGCACGGTTATCCCTGAAGAGTATGGTGGAAATGGGATGGGATGGCTTGCTGCCATGATAATAACAGAAGAGATTGCAAGGGCATCTGGCTCTCTGAGAGTACAGATAAATATGCAGGCATTGGGGTGCGCCTACACCATATACAGATATGGGTCAGAGGAGATAAAGAAGAGATATATACCAAAGCTGGTATCTGCAGAATATCTGGGAGGATTTGCCATCACAGAACCCAATGCGGGATCTGATGTCATGGCAATGAAGACCACGGCTCAAGATAAAGGTGATCACTGGCTCTTAAACGGATATAAGACATGGATATCCAATGCCACTGTGGCAGATGTATTGGTGGTCTATGCATACACAGATAAAGAGAAGAGAGGAAAAGGGCTTTCAGCATTTGTAATTGAGCCAAAGAATTTTGAAGGAATTACTACCTCTGAACTCCCTAAGTTGGGGCTCAGATCTGCTCCCACTGGAGAGGTCATTTTGGAAGACGCTAAGATTCCAAAGGAAAACATCCTTGGAAATCCAGGAGATGGGGCAAGGATACTATTCGGCTCTCTAAATCAGACAAGATTATCTGCTGCAGCAGGTGGAATAGGTCTTGCACAGGCCTGTCTTGACACAGTTATAAAATATTGCCAAGAGAGAGAGCAGTTTGGAAAACCCATAGGCCAATTCCAGATGAACCAGGATCTCATTGCCCAGGTCAGTGCAGAGCTTGAGGCAGCACGGCTTATGGTCTATAAGGCGGCATGGCAGAAAGATCAGGGTATGATCAATAATGGACTTGAAGTAGCCCATGCAAAATACCTTGCAGGAGAGATTGTAGTAAAGGCATCCCATGTGGCCATGAAGATCCTGGGTGCATATGGTTACTCTACAGAATATCCTGTTGCCAGATTCTACAGAGACGCACCTTCCATTCAGATAGTGGAAGGTTCAACTAATATATGTAAGTGGATCATAGCACTGGATCAACTGGGAATCAGGAAGGCAAATAGGTAAAGGAGGGAAAAAGATATGAGACCATATTTTCAGAAGATGGAACCCATTGGTAGGCCTTTAAGCGATAAACAGCGAAAGGCCACAGAGGAAAATGTAAAGATGATTAAAGAGGTGGAAAGGGAGATAGAGGAGGCAAGAGAAAAGAGGAGGCGGGCCGGGATTCCCGAAGAGAAGATTCATAAAAGAGGCCAGCTCACTGTGTGGGAGCGGATTGAGTATCTTATAGATGAAGGCACATGGTATCCTCTTCACAGCCTCTTTGATCCCAAATTCAATGAAGAGGGAACCACCAGTGTGGTGGATGGGCTTGCAAAGATAAGTGGAAAGTGGGCAGTAGTTATTGGATTTGATAACAAAGTCCTTGCTGGTGCATGGGTTCCGGGGCAATCAGAAAATATCTTAAGAGTTACAGATATTGCAAAGAGATTGAGGGTGCCTTTGGTATGGCTTGTAAACTGTAGCGGTGTAAAGCTCACCCAACAACACGAGGTATATCCTGATAGAAGAGGGGGAGGAACCACATTCTTTAGGCACGCAGAGCTTGAAAAGCTGGGCGTTCCTGTTCTTGCTGCTATCTATGGGACAAATCCTGCAGGTGGAGGATATCATGGAATCAGCCCGACCATCCTGATTGCCCATAAGGATGCCAATATTGCTGTTGGGGGAGGGGGAATTGTAAGTGGAATGAGTCCAAAGGGATATTTTGATGAAGAGGGAGCAGAACAGATAATAGAGGCTACAAGGCATTTTAAACAGGTTCCTCCTGGAAGTGTACGCATACACTATAATGAGACTGGCTTTTTTAAAGAGGTCTATGACACGGAACAAGAGGTGCTGGATTCTATAAAGAGATACATGAAGATGATCCCTGCATATGATCCCGAATTTTTTAGAGTTGATAGCCCAAAGGAACCCTTATATCCTTCAGATGATATAGAACATATTGTCCCTTTTAACCAGAAGAGAAGCTATGACTTTGATGAGGTGCTTGCTCGTATCTTTGATGGGAGTGAACACCTGGAGTTCAGGCCTGACTATGGCCCAGAGGTCTATACTGGCCTTGCAAAGGTGGACGGATTTCTTTTAGGATTCATTGGAAATAGGCAGGGATTTCTGGGAAAAGACTATCCAGAATATGCTCCCTATCCTGCAATTGGTGGTAAGCTCTATAGACAGGGACTTATAAAGATGAATGAGTTTGTTACACTATGTGGAAGAGACCGAATCCCTATTGTCTGGTTTCAGGATACCACCGGTATTGATGTGGGAGACATTGCAGAGAAGGCCGAATTGCTTGGACTTGGCCAGGCCCTTATATATTCCATTGAGCAGACCAATGTTCCTATGATGTGTATTGTGTTAAGGAAAGGGACTGCTGCTGCCCATTACATTATGGGCGGCCCCACTGCCAATAATCACAATGCATTCACTTTGGGAACACCTACTACTGAAATCTATGTTATGCATGGAGAGACTGCGGCTGTTGCCACCTTTGCAAGGAGGCTTGTAAAGGAAAAGGATGCAGGAAGACCTCTTCAGCCCATAATAGATAAGATGAATGAGCTTGCAAGGCAATACCATGAACAGTCTCGCCCCCTGTTTTGCGCCAAAAAGGGAATGGTAGATGAGATCATTTCTTTAAGGGATATGAGAAGATATATCGCAGCCTTTGCAGGGTGTGTATACCAGAATCCTGCCTCTTTCTGCCCACTTCATCAGATGATGACCCCCAGGATAATCAGGGGCTGATAGAGATATATGGGTTAGAGGAACTCTCCTCCCTTTAACCCATATATCCTATGTTTAAAGGGCTATATCATGGGGTTGATAAAGGGTGATTTCTTCAACTCTTTTAAATGCCTCATCATTGGAAACTAACACACTAATCTCGGCCTCTTTCATTATAGTAATAATTAAAGAATCATTTACCATAAGTCCATAACGAGCTCTCACAACCTGACTGTTTTTTACTGTTTCCCAAGAAAAAGACAAGATTTTTATACCCATCTGATGGATCCTTTCAACTTTTGAAGAATAATCCACTAATTCCCTAATAATATTATAGGATTTTTGAAGTTTCTTTAAGATATTTGGAGGAGTTACCATTCCTTTTTTTACTGCTTCTACCATCATCAAACGATGAAGAACCTCTAATATCACATTGGTAGCGGTGACACCTGTTATTGAGCCATTTTCACATCTTTTTAAGAGCCTACTGCATTCATCTGATACACCTGTAAAATGATAGATAAAGATATTAGAATCAATAAAACACTCTGTGCCAACAGGAATCCTATCAAGACTCAAAGACACTCTCTTCCTCCATAATAGCTTTAAGATCTTCAGGTGAAATTTTCATGCTCCCTTTGGTAGCATCAACAGTCCCTCTCTTTTTTTGAAAATTAGAGAGATAGTTCTTTAAGGCATCTTCAAATAATTTGCTAAGAGATTTATTCTGAATTAGAGCCACCTGCTTAGCCTCTAAAAGGAGTTTTTCATCTAAGACCGTTCCAACCTTCTTCTTCACTCTTATCACCCCCACTTTTTCATTCTATGAATTTAAAGAGAAATTTATCAAGAAATATAGAAATATTTCTTGATTTTTTGAAAAATCTTCTTCTCTTCCCTAATCTATCTAAGGGGTATGTTCATAAATCTGATACCCTTTTTTAATGATAAATTCTCAATTGCCTTAAAAAGGGGCTGAGCCTTCGGAGTTGAAATTTGGGTATTTCCATCAGCTACCATAAAGATCTGAACTCTTCTTGTATCCAGATATCTCTTTGAAATCTCCTCAAGCTCGCCTTTAGTAATATTCATATAGATGTCCTGAACCTTAGAAAGGATATTTAGATCATCACCCCTTAAATAGACCCTGCAGTAGATGTCAACAAGATCAGAGATCTTTTCCACATTAAAGATAAAGCCATTCAGTTTATCCCTCTTTTTAAGATCAAAAAGATCCTTTGGGATAGTGTGTCTTAGTTCTGAAAATATATCAAGGCTTGTATCTATTGCCTCAACAGCCCTCTTTGAATCACATCCCATATATCCGCTAAGAAGGCCTGCCTTCCAACGAGATGATTCATAAAATCCAACCGCATATGCCAGCCCCTTCTCCTCCCTGAGCTTTCTGTAAAGCAGTGAACCCTCACCACCGATTATATCTGAAAGCAGACTCAGCTTCCAATAATCGTCATCTCTCTTTGGAACCCCTGGAAACAGAAAGAGAAGGTGTGCCTGGACCTGGCCAGGCTTATTAATAAAGCCAAATACAGATGGACTTACAGACGGAGCCTTTAGATCCCTTGGCCTCTTTGGATCCTGAGGGAGGGATTTAATTATCTTTTCCAGATCCTTTATAATATTCTCTTCATCAAGCTCACCGCATATTCCGATTATAAGATTTTTTTGGACCATAAAAGATCTCATAAAATCCATAATATCGGCTTTATCTATTTTGGGAATGGTATTTAGCCCTTTAAGTGGGCTTCTACCATAGGGATGTCCCTTAAAATGAAACGAAATAGATTCCCTTCTAAGAAGTGCAAAGGGATCACCACCTTGTCTCTTTATATTTGTAATTATTCTCCCTTTTTCTATCTTAACTATATGTGAGTCAAATCTTGGAATAGTTAAGATCTCCAATAGCAAAGATAGGGCCTCAGCCCATTTCTCTTTTAAAAAGGTAATCCTTAATACTGTCATCTCCATTCCAACTGAGATATTCATATCAATTCCATTTCTATCTAATAGATCTAAGAACTCTTCAGGCTCATGTCTTTTTGTGCCACCCTTAATAAGGGTGCTTTCAAAAAGCATGGAAAGCCATGCCTTGTCTTCAGGAATATCTACCTCTCCTGCCTTAAAATAGAGGCTTAGATTAATCAGAGGCTGTGTGTTATCCTTTATATAGAATATGGGAACCTTATTGATGTGGATAACTTTTGGTCTGGGAAATTCTATCTTCCTTGGAACCCTTTCAAATGAAAGGGGGTGCCTCCAGCCATCGGGGGTGGGATAGATGGAATTATTTTTATTTAGATCCACACCTTCCATGATCCTTAGACTCCTTAGAGGGGGCATCCTCTCTTCCACATAGGGCGTTGAATAAATCTGGGGTGCCTTCTCCTTCCCTGGTATCACATATACTGAAACCCTTCTCTGCCTATCTATATATCTTTTAGCTGCTTCAGAAATATCCTCTGAGCTGATATCCTGTATGTGTGAGAGATAGTCTTTAAGATATCTCCATCCGATCTGCACCTCCAATGTGGCAATTCTTTCTGCAATGGATTCATTTGTAAGAAGCTGTTCAATGATGTCTCTTTTAATAAGGGTCTTTGCCTTTTCAAGCTCCCTTTCTGAGACAGTCTCCTCTTTAAGCCTTTCAGCCTCTGAAATTAAAATCTCTTCAAGCCTTTTACACCCATTAATATATTCTTCCCTTGAAGGCCCTTCTTTGCTATAGCCTGGGCTTCCACCCAAGATAAAGAGGGCGCCATAACGGTTATCGGGATTTGCTGCCCATGCATTTACTGCAAGCCCCTTGTTAATAATATTCTTTGTAAATCTACTGCTTCTACCTCCACTTAGCAGGGTGCTTATTATATCCATGGCATAAAAATCCCTTGTGCCCATCTTAGGCCCACGAAATCCCACCCTCACTAAAGCTCTTCTGATTCCTTTCATAAATATGGTGGCAGATATGGTGCCATTTTTAATGGGCTCTGGAGTGACCCACTCCAATGTAGATTCTCCTTTTGGATATCTTTCAAAATATATGGATGCAAGCCTTTTGACCTCACTTATATTTACATCTCCTACAATAACACAGACAGAATTGGTGGGATTGTAGTACTTAGAATGGAATCTCTTTGCATCCTTTAATGAAAATCTCCTTATATCTCCAATCCAACCTATCACGGGTCTTCCATAGGGATGAGCCCTAAATGCAAGAGAAAAAAGCTCAAGCATAGAGACACCTTCTGGGCTGTTTAGGTATCTAAACTCCCATTCCCTTTCAACCACCTCTTTTTCCACAAAGAACTGCCACCAGGCAGGTTCAAATATCTGCTCACTTACAATGGAAAACCATTGCTCAAGCATATCAGACGGAAGGGATGCCATATATATGGTCATATCTTTTGTGGTATAGGCATTGACTCTTACTGCACCATTTTTAGAAAGCTGAGATGAAAACACATTTGGAATATAGAGAGATCTGCTCTCTGAAAGCAGCCTTAAAAATCTCTCTCTATCCTCTCTGATACGTCTCTTATCCGGATTTCTGCTGCTCTGCAATCTCAATATCTCTTCATAGATGCTTTCTATCTCTTTCTGAATCTTCAATGCTCTCTGAGGATCGCTATTTCCAAAGTTTTTTGTCCCTTTAAAGAGCATATGCTCAACCATATGTGCAATTCCACTGCATCCAATATCTTCATGGGAAGAGCCTGCCCTGATTGCCAATCTAAAAGATACCTGGGGCAGACGGTGTCTTTCTACCACCAAAAAAAGCATCCCGTTTTTAAGCCTGAACTCCTTTACATCAATAGGGAAAGAAGAGGTTGCCCATAGTTGGCAACTGACGAGCAGGATCAAAATAGTAAATGGAACTATTATAATCTTCTTTGTAAAAGGGTTCATAACCCAAGCTCCTCATTTATAAGCACTATCTTTATCCTGCCCTTGGGATAGGACTTTTGAGTAATTGTCCATACATTACAGATCCTATCAGGACTCTTGCATTCTTCACAGACTGAGGTCTTTGCACAGGGGGTCTTCATATTTAATCTCATGGCATTTGCAGGTGCTACAAAGTCCTTTATCCTGACCATTGCGCTTTCCACATCTTCTACTATCTTGTTTCTACCACAGAGTATTATCACATTCTTAGGGCCAAAGGTGATTGCGCCCACTCTGTTGCCTATCATATCCAGATTTACCAGCTCCCCATCTTCAGTAATTGCATTTGTGCCCGTGAAGAACAGGTCCACAAGCAATGCCCTCCTTCTGAGTTCAATTATCTTATCCCGTGGAAGCTTGTAATTAAATGTGTCAATTATCTCAATATCCTTCCTGTTCTTTAACTCATCATACAATCCTGTGGCTGTAAAGGTCATGGAACCACCCCAGGATATACTTTTAGGAGACAGAGAGGGTAATATATCATTTAAGATACGCTCTTTTGCAGAGTGTCTATCAGAGGCCAGATACACCTCAAAGTTATTGTTTTCAAGGTTCTCTTTTACCTTCACAAATCTTTTATCCCAAAAGCTCTTAATAGGATCTTTCATGTCACACCTCCAAAGCAAAGGGTATTTTCTCAATAAATAAGATCTATTCCCTTTTTAGTAAATATAAAATTCATGATATACATGGAGTTATAAAATTAATATATTGCCCTTAATGGAAAATACCATCCGAAGTGAAGAGAAGAGATTAACCCGTGCAGCGGGGGTGGTTTCCTTCTTCACCCTTCTGAGCCGAATCCTCGGGCTTGTAAGAGATATGGTAATTGCAACACTGTTTGGTGCAGGGATGTATGCAGATGCATTCTTTGTGGCATTTCGCATACCCAATCTCATGAGAAGGCTGTTTGCAGAGGGAAGCCTCACTATCTCCTTTATCCCCATATTTACAGAACATCTCCAGAGGGACGGGAAAGTGAAGGCCTTTTATATGGCACGCTCTGTGATGTGGATATTGGTTATGATCCTGTCTTTAATATCTGTCTTAGGTATACTACTTGCTCCACTTATTGTTAGGGTTCAGGCATGGGGATTTATTGGAGATCAGATAAAATATGCACTCACAGTTGATCTTACCAGGATCACATTTCCATATATCTTTTTTATAAGCTTGGTTGCCTTCTTTATGGGGATATTAAATTCCTTAGGACATTTTGGTGCACCTGCTTCAGCACCCATACTTTTGAACCTGGGGATAATAGGATCTGCCTTACTTATCTCTCCCCATCTTTCAATTCCTGTGAAGGGACTTGCAATGGGGGTGCTATTGGGTGGAATTATGCAGCTTCTGTTGCAGGTGCCATGGCTTATTAAAAAGGGGTTTAGCTTCAGATTCTATTGGAATCCTAAGCATCCAGCAATAAAAAGAATAGGTATCTTAATGTTACCTGCCATATTTGGCTCTGCCATATATCAGGTAAATATATTTGTAAGCACACTGCTTGCATCATTTTTAAGAGAAGGTAGTATATCATGGCTCTATTATGCCGATAGATTAGTCCAATTCCCCTTAGGGGTATTTGCCATTGCTATTAGCACTGCATCTCTTCCATCCCTTTCGCGACAGGGCCTCTTGAAAGAAGGAATGCAGAGGTTCAAAGATACCCTGAACTATTCTCTACGGATGGTGCTCCTTATTGCAATCCCATCAAGTGTGGGACTTATAATTGTAGGAAAGACGCTAATAATACTCTTTTTTGAAAGAGGTGCATTTGATCCTCTATCTACTGATATGACATACAGGGCCTTGATCTTTTATTCCTTAGGGCTCTGTTCCTTTTCTATAATAAGGATACTGGTATCTGCCTTCTATTCCATTCAGGATACAAAGACCCCGGTAAAGATCGCTTCCCTTGCCTTTGCATTTAATCTCCTCTTTTCTCTTCTATTGATGAGACCCTTAGGGCATGGAGGACTTGCGCTTTCCCTTTCACTTAGCTCCACCATTCAGGCATTTTTTTTGGCAATCATGTTAAAAAAGAAGATTGGGATAGCACCCTTTACAGGTTCCTTTATGGAATTATTCAAATACCTTGCCTCTGCTCTCTGTATGGGGATTCTCTTATCATATTTAAAGATTTTTTTAGAGACATATCTGAGTATGAATTCCATATTAATGCTTTTTGTATTAGTAATTAGCGGTGCATTAATATATGTTTCAGGCCTCTATCTACTTAGATGCAGAGGAGTTGAGGTAATAGCGGTCTTCAGAGAGAGACTTTTTAAGATCAGATGATCCTAAAATTTCACGCTTTTTATAAGGGATTCATACTCCTTCATCTCCTCTTCAGTAAGCCTCTTTCTAAAGAGGCCCTGTTTTACAAATATGGGGATATTTCTGTTAAGTGCAAGGGCTACAGCATCACTTGGCCTGCTATCAATTACAAATTCCTTACCATCACTCTTTATATAGATATTTGCATAATAGGTGCCTTCCCGCAGGTCATAGATCTCCACCCTCTGAAACTCTAAAGGCACCTTTTCAAGTATATTGAGATACAGTTGATGGGTAAGGGGTCTCTTGGGTTCAATCATCCCCTTTTCCTTTGCAATAGCAGCAAATTCGGCATCCCCTACAAACATAAGGAAATAGTGCTCAGATTCTCTGCTTTCCTTTAATATTACCATATTCCCCCTTGCAGGATCTGCCTCCAGCTGTACTTCCCCTATCTTTACCATATCTTCTCCAGCCATTCTTTACCTCCTTTCTTAATCACTAATCTGTGTTTTTTCTTCTCTCTGCTCTTTGGAAAATTCCTTAACAATATCAGAAAATTCTTTGAGTCTATCATCTACCATTCTAAATACTGTGCCCTCTGGATATGTTCCATCTTCTTGAAGCTTGCCAGCTTTTTTGCCTGTAAGTATCTCAATTCCCTCTTCCACTGTGGATATGGGCCAGATATGGAATTTGCCCTCTTTAACACTCTCAATAACCTCCTTTTTAAGCATTAGATTTTTGACATTCTTCTTTGGGATAATCACTCCCTGTTTCCCATTTAGCCCCTTATGTTTACATATATCATAAAATGCCTCAATCTTTCTTGTAACCCCTCCTACTGCCTGTATCTCTCCCTTTTGACTGACAGATCCAGTTACTGCAATACCTTGATATATGGGGACATTTCCTATAGCGCTGAGCAGGGCAAAGAGCTCAGTGCTGGATGCGCTATCTCCTTCAACCATTCCATAGCTCTGTTCAAAACAGAGGGTAGCAGTGATGGATAGGGGCTTGTTATGGGCAAATCGCTCTTTTAAAAAGCTTGAAAGTATCATCACCCCTTTGGTATGAATATTTCCGCTCATCTTGCTCTCTCTTTCTATGGTAATAACTCCTTCCCTACCCACAGACACAGTTGCAGTGATACGGTTAGGTTTTCCAAATTCATAATCTCCCGTCATTAATATGGATATTCCATTTATCTGTCCTACCTTATATCCATCTGTCTCTATCCAGAATATATCCTTTTCAATCAATTCCCTTATCTTTTCTTCAATAAGGTTAGACCTAAATATCCTCTTATCTATTGCCTCTTCCACATGTCTTCTGCTGATAAGGCGAGAATCTTCAAGCCCTGCATAATAATTGGCCTCTTTAATCAGATCTGCCACATCTCCGATCTCTAAGGTGAGCTTATCCCTGTCTTCGGTCTTTTCCATGGCATATTCAATAAGCCTTGCAAAACCTGATCTGTCCAGATGTCTTATACTGTTTTCAGTGCAAAAATCTCCTACCACCTTGGCAAATTCAAGTATGGTATCTCGGTTATTTTCAATGCTAAAATCCATATCCGCTTTTACCCTGAAAAGCTTATGGAAATGGTCATCATATAGATGAAGGAGCTCAAATAATAAAGGGTCCCCTGTTAATACAATCTTGATATTTAAAGGAATTGGTTGTGGTCTAATGGTTCGGGTGCTAAAGAGCCCATAGAGTTCCCCTATATCTTCAATCTTAATCTCTTTGTCTCTCAATGCCCTTTTCAATGTCTCCCAGGATAGAAACCATTTCAAAAGATCCAGTGCCTTCATTATGAGATAGCCCCCATTTGCCTTATGAAGCACTCCAGGCTTTATCATGGTAAAATCAGTAAATAGTGCTCCAAAAAGGGCCTGTCTTTCTATTGTTCCAAAGAGGTTTGGATATATGGGATTGGACTCAATTATAACAGGCGCCCCTTTTGTCTCAGAGTTATCCACTAAGACATTTACCTCATACCTTTTAAGCACTGTCTCCTTACTTAACAGGGGAACTATGGGAATCCCTGGATGAGCAGATTCAGGCTTTTTAGTAAAGTCATCTATATTCTCTACTATATCTCCCTTTACATCTTCCAGGTATTCCATTACATCCTTTTCATCTCTATATTTTTCAAACAACCCCTCCATAGCCTGCTGAACCACACTGAGGGAGGTCTTCTTCTTGATCTCCTCTTTTGCCTTTTTCATCTCCTTTTCCATCTCTTTTATTCTCTTTGCAATCTGTTTCATCCTATCTTGCAGCATATCCCCTTTTTGTCTTAAGGCATCTTTTTCCTCCTTAGTCATCTTAGAGAGGTCCTCTTGACTCAGAGGCTGTCCTTCCGAAGTGGTTGGCACAATGACCATTCCTGCCTGAGATACCTGAAGCAGAAAGCCCTCTTCTTTACATTGTCTGGAAAGATCATCAATCAACTGCTTCTTTCTGCTTTCGTATTGATTTTCAACCTCCTTTCCCTTTGCCTTAAATTCGTCGCTATCAAAGAGTTCCGTTACCGAGGACTTTATGGACTCGACCACCTCTTCCATATCCTTCTTAAGACTCTTACCCATACCAGGGGAAAGTTTGATTGCCTTAGGCCTATCTGGCTCTTTGAAATTATATACATAACACCAGTCAGGAGGGGTTGGATCCTTCTTAGCCTGCTCTTCCACATATGTCTTGGCAATATAGGTAAGGCCTGTCTTTCTGGGACCTGCAATATATACGTGATAGCCATCTGTCTTCATTCCCATTCCAAATAATAGCGCATCCGTTGCCCTCTTCTGCCCCAAGACCTTATCTTTGGGAGGATCAAGGGATGAGGTATCGTCAAAGGGTAAAGTGTCAGGATCAACACTTGCTCTTAACTCCTCAGGTGAAAGTTCAGGATGCTGTATATTCATAATAATTCCTCCTAAGTTTTCTTTTTTATTCAGAGTGAATATTGGAAATAAGAATACCCCAAAAATTAAGTGGTCTCAGTATCTGTGAAATTGCCTCATAATGCCATCCAAGGTGGGCACCACAGTTTTTACAGAATGCCATTCTCCACTGATAACCCACAAACCAGGAGTATTCCTCAGTGCCTTCACCTATTGCCACTGCTCCAGGACATGAAGAAAAGGTGTGGAAGTCGCATTCAATTCCATGTGGATTTACAAATAGATGACGATCGCTTCCTTGTATCGTTATAAGCCTGTCTGAATATGTTATCAATGAATCACACACCACACACTGATAGGCCTTATTTCCATTTCCACCCAATTTTTCCATCGGATCATATGCGTCAAGGTATCCCATCTGATGCCTCCTGCTATTTCCCTAATTAAAATCTCTTCCAGGCCATTATTCCACCCTCTTTTTCTCTTATCTTGCTTTCAATGAATCTCTTTGCAAAGTCCTTTTTGGATATATATGGCCAGGTGCTATTTAAAAAATTCCTCTTAAGTTCAGAAAATACTTTATCCTTTTCCCGCTTATCAATAAAATTTCGCTCCTTTTTATAACTAAAACTTATCTTCTCACCCAGAATCTCTCTCTTGACCTCATCTTCCACATCAATATCTATACGGGCTTCAAGGCTTACAAGCCATCTATCCCCTACCATTTTTCTTGAATGGTCAAAGATAAGCAGAGTTAACCCATTTTCAAGCCTATATGTCTCTATTATTTCACCCATTTACAACTATCTCCCATTTTAATAGATAAAATATAAGGACTTTTTAATATAAATCCATAATCTATGGAATCAAAAATCCAGGAGGTAAGATATATGAAGTCTGTATTTTTATCCATACTATTTTCCGTTTTTATCTCTTTGGTGCTATTGTGTTTAATTGAACCCCTGACATATGCACAACCATTTGGACTGAGATCTTCAACGGAGCAGAAAGAGGCCAGATTCCATATTCTATCAAATAAAAACGGAAGGTATATATTTGGACAGATCTCAGACTCTCCCAAAGACAAATTTATGCTGGATACCCTGACTGGAAGACTCTGGCAGATTGCAGAATCAGGAGAGATAGGCCTTTATCTCAGACCTATCCCCTACAGATATAGTAACGGAAAATATGGTAATCTGCCTGAAAGACCTAAAAGGTAATAATAAGGGGCCATTTCTTATACCCCCTTGAGACCTTTGCATAACCCCTTTTTACACTGAGGGTTACAGCTTTTTTATGAGAGCTTTGAAAAATTCAAAGCTCTCCCTTATAAATCCTTTAGCCTAATTTTTCAAGGAGCTCCTTAGTAACCTCTTCAACAGGGGGGCGTCCATCTACCTCAACTATCTTGGGCATTCCATTGTTCCTCTTAGAGAGCTCTTTAAAGTAGTTTATGGCAGCCATTGTGCCTGTCTCAGTATCATAGTATATGCTGTGTCTCTTATCTATCGCCTCTTCATCCTGATCATCCGATCTGGTCTTAAGCTCTCCTCCACATACCCTGCATCTTCCATCCTTGGGCTTTATGGCCTCAATGTAGATATTGTTTGGGTGATTATTATCATTAACACAGAGTCTTCTACCCATTATCCTCTTTTTGGCAGTGTCTCTATCAAGCACGATCTCAATTACCACATCCACTGACATTCCTGCATCTTCAAGTGCCTTATGTAATTCTTTTGCCTGGGTGATATTCCTTGGAAACCCATCCAAGAGCCATCCATCTTTACAGTCATCCTGTTTAAGCCTATTCAGGATCATTGGTATGGTTATATCATCGGGGACAAGTTCACCTCTATCAATATATTCCTTTGCTTTTTTACCAAGATCAGTGCCCTTGGATATGTTCTCCCTAAATATGGCACCTGATTCTATATGAGGTATATTGTATTTCTCTTTAATTATTGCTCCCTGAGTGCCTTTTCCACTTCCATTTGGGCCAAAAAATAGAATGTTCATGTGCCTACCTCCTATATTTAATAATATGAGATACCTTTGTATAACCCTTATTTGCGCTGGGGGTTACACCCCCAGACCCCCAAAAATTAACTTTAAATAACCCATAATTACATCTTCTTTCTGAGAGCTTTGAAAAATTCAAAGCTCTCCCTATGTTTAAAGGGCTATATCATGGGGTTGATAAAGGGTGATTTCTTCAACTCTTTTAAATGCCTCATCATTGGAA
>CBFDUE010000019.1:0-32337 GCA_965613025.1 uncultured bacterium | reverse complement strand
TTCTGACATTGAATTTTCTCTTGATATGGATTGGTGCTCATATCTGTATCTAAATGGCATAATTGATTATGATGAGACAGTGGATGAAAAGGGGGAATTGATACAGGTATGTAGATTTTCCAATCCATTTATACAGCTTAGGCTATACAATGCACTTACCTATGATTTTGTAGGAGATCGTATTCCCATATATGCCTTAAGGATTGGAGATGACTTAAAGGATGTGTTTGAAGGGGATGAGCTGAATCTACCTGCTCTTATTGATAGATACAGGGACTATTTAAAAAGGCTAAAGCAAAAAAACATATCCCCATTTAAAGAACAACCTAAGAGGGTAGATCTAAACATATATGAATCAGGGGGGCATTTTCATCTGTATCACTGGTTGATGAATGCGGTATCAGACTATTGCTCCATAAATCCAGAGTTTCCCACAGGAAATGGAAGGGTGGATATACACTTAAGGTGTAAAGATAAAGAGGGAGTAATAGAGGTAAAGAGCTTTGTATCATTGAAGAAGCTTCAAAAGGCAATTGTTCAATCAGCAGAATATGCAAAGTTGTTAAATCTTAGCTCCATTGTGCTGGTGGTGTTCTTAACAGGAGTTGAAGAAGATGAGGCAATGCAGCTTAAGGCAGAGAGGAATATGGGGGATGTAGTGGTCTATGTGGAGCCTGTGGTTATATAGTGGAAAAGGATAATAACCCCTCTGGTGTCATTTCAAAGCCCTGGAGAATCTTTAACTTGAAAGCCCTGAAACAATCTTCTAACCTGGATCTTTATGCAAAACTAAAGAGCTATCTTATCTATCTCCCCTATTGACACTTTGAAAATGTTATAACATTATTACTTATATACGTAATACTAAGGAGGTTGATCTTCATGACCATTGTCACTACCACTGTAAAAGGGCAGATAGTGATTCCTGCTCATCTTAGAAAAAAATATGGAATTAAAAAGGGCACACCTGTAAATATCTATGAACAGGGGGGCAAAATTATAGTAGAGCCTATACCTGACGATCCCATTGAAACTGGGAAAGGTATGTTAAAGACAAAAGGCAGGATATTGGCACGGCTATTAGCTGATAGAAGAGAGGAATCCAAGATATGAAAAGCTATGTGATTGATAGCTATGCCATGATAGCATATTTTGAAGATGAGCCTGGAGCAGAACTGGTTTCACAGATCTTAAGGGAGATCAGGGATAAAAAGGCAAAGGGCTTTATGTGTGTCATAAACTGGGGAGAGATCTACTATAATGTTATGAGGGAGGTTGGTGAGGGAAAGGCTAAAAAGGTATTAGAAAAATTAAATAGTTATTCTATTGAGATTGTAGATGCAGATAAGAGATTGACACTTGAAGCTGCCAGATTAAAGGCAAAGTATAGGATCGCCTATGCTGATTGTTTTACTGCCGCTCTTGGAAAATTAAAGAAGGCAGAGGTAATTACAGGAGATCCTGAATTTCGGAAATTGTCAAAAGAGATAAGAGTTAAATGGATATAAGGGATGAGTACACTCGCCCTTACAGCTTACTTCGTAGCTACCACTCCTCGCAAAATGTCAATGGTAAACAGTCATTGCGAGGCCAAAGGCCGTGGCAATCTGTCATTGCAAGCGATGCGAAGCAATCTCATATCCCAGGCTGATGGAGGAGATTGCTTCGGGTCTTTTCCAGACCCTCGCAATGACCTGAAAAAGATCCTCCCTGCTATGACTGAAAGGGGAAGCCTCATAGTGACTGAATAGTAGAATCTTCACAATAGCATAAGATGTAATAGATAAGATGGAGTTAAAGTTTTGATAAATATTAAAGAGATTATTGAATCTTTTTATTAAATATAATAAAAGAGTTAAGTTTAAAAAATATTTCAAGGAGGAGAAGATGAGAACCACAATTACTGCCATCAAAGCTGATATTGGAAGTGTAGGTGGCCATATAAAACCAAGCGGTAGGGTTCTTGAAAGTGTCTATAATCATATTCAGCAACATCAGAAAGGTCTTTTAATTGATTTTAATGTAACTTTCACTGGCGATGATATTGCAATACTCTGCACCCATACAAAAGGGGTGGGAAATGAGGATGTGCATAAGCTGGCATGGGATGCCTTTAAGACAGGGACAGAAATAGCAAAGGATCAAGGGCTATATGGAGCCGGGCAGGATCTATTGAAGGATGCATTTTCTGGAAATGTTAAAGGGCTTGGACCTGCAGTGGCTGAGCTTGAGTTTGAAGAGAGACCTAATGAACCTTTTCTCTTTTTTGCAGCCGATAAGACCGATCCTGGTGCATACAATCTGCCTCTGTATCTTGCATTTGCAGATCCCATGTATTGTTCAGGACTTATCCTCTCACCCGGTATGTTTAAGGGATTCAGGTTTGATATAATGGATGTCTCCTATGTAGATGCAGACAAGGTGATCTCCCTAAATGCCCCAGAGGATCTCTACGATATCGCCGCACTGCTTAGGGATCCAGAGAGATTTGTAATTGAAGGCATTTATTCAAAGGAGACAGGAGAGCAGGCGGTGGCAGTCAGCACCACAAGACTACATAACATTGCAGGTAAATACACAGGCAAAGACGATCCTATAATGATTGTAAGAGTCCAGGGAAATTTTCCTGCAACTGGTGAGATGCTTGCACCATTTCACATAGGGCACTATGTGGCTGGCTTTATGAGGGGAAGTCATACAGGGCCGCTTATGCCGGTAAAACAGAATAGCACCATATCCTTTTTTGATGGCCCTCCTGTGGTATCATGTGCTGCATACTGCGTGCATGAGGGAAGACTTACAAAGGCGGTGGATGCCTTTGATCATCCCTTCTGGGACTATGTAAGAGATAAGATTTCCCAGAAGGCAATTGAGATAAGGAGACAGGGATTCTTTGGAAATGCCATGCTACCCTATAGTGAGCTTGAGTATGGTGGAATTGTAAAGAAGCTGGAGGAATTGGAAAGTCGTTTTGAGATCAGATCATAGGATCACTCTGGGGGCACACCTTGTGCCCCTTTTAAATTAAAAATATCCCATCGAATAGAGATAGTGATATACAACTATCCCTACAGAGGTGGATAGATTTAGACTCCTGACTTTACCCCAGATAGGAATCCTGTAGCATGGGATAGTATTCTTTATATCTTGGGGTAGGCCCCTGGTTTCAGGGCCAAACATAAGATATGTGCCAGGCGTTACTTTTGCCTCTGTATAAGGCCTTTTTGCATGAACGCTAAATCCTATAATGAAGATATTATCGGGGACGATTTTTAGAAATTCATCATAGCTTTTGTGGTATCTGATATCCACCTCTTCCCAATAGTCCAGCCCCGCCCTCTTTAGGTATCTGTTATCTACACTAAATCCCAATGGGAATATGAGATGTAATCTTAGCATCGTAGCAGCGCATAACCTTGCGATATTTCCTGTATTATAGGGAATCTCTGGCTGGTATAGCACTATGTGAAGTGGAGGATCTTCTATGACCTTATGGGATATATTTAACAGATTCCATCCCAAAACCGTCTATCCCTTTCTGGCCTTAAGATAATAGGGCAGAGCTTCAGGGATAAGTCTCTTTATATTCTGAATTCTACTCTCAGTTGCAGGATGGGTTGATAAAAACTCTGGGATCTTTTTACCCTTTTCCCCTCTCTTTTTCATCCTAAGCCAAAAATTAAGTGCCTCTCTTGGATCATATCCTGCCTTTGCCATAAGGATCAGGCCTATTCTATCTGCCTCATTTTCTTGAAGCCTGCTATAGGGAAGCATAAATCCTACTGTAGCACCTATTCCATAGGCAGCAAGGAATATATCCCTTGTCTTTTTACTCTTTTTTGAAAGGGCCACAGACAGGGTAAGACCTCCCATGGTAGTTATTAGTGCCTGACTCATCCTCTCATTTCCATGATTTGCAATTACATGGGCTATTTCATGCCCTAAAACCACGGCAAGACCATTGTCATCTTTGGCAATGGGCAATATACCTGTATATACAGCTACCTTTCCACCTGGAAGGGCCCATGCATTTATTACCTTATCGTCTTCAATAAGGTTAAATTCCCATTCAAATTTCATATTTAGTTTGGGAAATTCCTCTTTTAAAAATTCTTCTGTTGCCTTTGCTATTCTCATTCCCACCCTCTTTACCATAGCCACCTTTTGAGGATCTTCACATAGTTTGGACTTCTTTATTATCTGGGAATACTGATTAAGACTGAGCGCAAGGATCTGACTCTGAGGAAGGAGTTGAAGACTCTTTCTATGGGTAATGGGAACTTCAGCACATAAGATTAAAAAGGGAAAGATGAAAATAAGTAATATCAAATAGATTATGTTTCTTAATCTGATCATCCCTATTACCCCCTAATCCTTAAAATGGTCTGAGTGCTCCACAGTCAGGGCATTGCCAATTTACCCCGCTGCATGTCATACCCCAGAGATTTTCCTCCATACAGCTATTGCATATCTGAAATCCACAGGGACATGTCCAACAGAATGGGACCTCTCTTCCACAACACGAACAGATATACCGTTTTCTATGCCTCCTTTTATCTTTATTCTTGGTAATCCTTTCCATCTCCTAAATAGAGATAAGAGGAGTAGGTTCATCCTGATAACTTATGATAATATGGGTATCTTCTAATCCACCGGATCTAAGAGTCCTCTCTGCTTCCATGTATGCTATCTTATCTATATTATTCACTTTGCTAAGATGTGCAAGCACCACCACCTTTAGATCCCTATGACATACACTATTTAGCAGCCGTGATGCCTGTTCATTGGAGAGATGCCCCTGATTTCCCCTTATCCTTCTTTTTAATTCCAGTGGATAAGGGCCTTCATGAAGCATCTTAAGATCATGATTAAATTCTATGATAAGGGCATGACAGAATTTTAGTCTATCCTCTACAAGATATGTGCTTCTTCCAAGATCTGTAATTATTCCTAACCTTATTCCCCTATGGGATATTATAACTCCAATGGGATCCGCTGCATCATGGCACTTGGAGAAGGTCTCTATCTGTATATCATCTATTTCAATACTCTGACCAGTGTGTATAACATAAGGGGTATCTATCTCATTTATCTTCCCTATTATACCATTCAATGTGGGTGCATTACATATAAGTGGAGCACCTGTATCCTTTAAGACCGAACCAATACCTTTTATGTGATCATTGTGTTCATGGGTTACTAAAAGGGCCTCAATATGAGGAGAGGAAATATCCAATCTTTCAAGTCTTCTCTTTAGTTCCTTTATACTAAAACCCGCATCAATAAGAAGGGATGACCTATCCGATTGGATAAATATGGAATTGCCCCCACTTCCTGACCCGATTACTGAAAACCTCATTGAATCTTTTAACTCCTAAGCCTTTCCACTATGGCCAAACCCCCCTTCGCCTCTCTGGGTCATATCCAGCTCCTTACACTCCATCAATTTTGCCCTATATACCTTCCCTATAACCATCTGTGCTATCCTATCACCCCTTCTGATCCTATAAGGACGATCACCCCAATTTATCATTATTATACGTATCTCACCCCTATAGTCTGAATCAATAGTTCCTGGAGAGTTCACCAATCCTATCCCATACTTAAGGGCAAGGCCACTCCTGGGTCTTATCTGCCCCTCATATCCATCGGGAATGGATACCATGATACCTGTTGGAATGAGTGCAATCTTACCCGGTTCAATTATCACATCCTCTCTTATAGCTGCCCTGAGATCCATTCCAGAAGAACCCTGTGTCTCATATCTTGGAAGAGGAATATCCTCGTTGCCTGGCAATCTCTTTACCTTTATCTCAATCTCCTGAACTTCCATCTCGCACTCTGAAGGAATCTATAATTAAAACGGCAGAAATGATCCATTAAATCTATCTTCATCAATAGGTCCAAGTATCACACATGCCATATCGTTATTAAAGACCCTATTTGCCATCTCCACAACATTATCCTTCTTTACCCCTCTTAGTCTTTCAAGCACCTCTTCATAGCTGATATATCTGCCATACAATGCCTCATTTCTTGCCAAACGTATCATACGAGAGTCCACATTTTCAGCCTCAATAAGCAATGAACCCATCATGTATTCATATGCCCTCTGGAGCTCCTCATCTGAGATATCCCCTTTCTGAATCTTTCTTATTTCACTATATAAAAGCTCAAATGCCTGATTTAGATCATCTCTGGAACATCCAAAATATATTCCCAAAAGGCCTGTATCCTCAAAGGCACTCATAAACGAATAGATGGAATATACCAATCCTGCCTTTTCCCTTATCTCTTGAAAGAGCCTCGAGCTCATATTTCCACCCAATATCACATTAAACATTAGCGCAGAAAATCTCTCCTCATCCCTAAGTGAAGGTGCCACTCCTCCCAAGCAGACATGGATCTGCTCCAGATCTTTGCTCTGAATATGTTCAGCTTTCCCGCATACGGGAACGAACCTTGATGGTTTTGAGGACAAAGGTCTTAGTGAATTAAACATGGGCTCTAAGTATTCCACAAATCTTTGATGATCTACATTTCCAGATGCAGCAATTATTATGTTTTGAGGATCATAATAAAATTTCAGGTGTTCTAAGATATCACTGTGGGTGATAGACATAATGCTTTGAGGAGTCCCTACTATGGGCCTTCCCAGGGGGTGGTCCTTCCAGAATGTCTTTTGAAAAAGGACATGCACATACTCATCGGGAGTATCCTCAATCATACTGATCTCTTGAAGAATCACATTTCGCTCTTTTTCCATCTCCTTAGGGTCAAAGACAGAGTGTAAGAATATATCTGAGAGTATATCGCAGGCCTTTTCAAGATGGATTGATAAGACCTTTGAGTGGAAACAGGTCTGCTCCTTTCCGGTAAATGCATTAGAGAGTCCACCAATGAGATCCAGCTCTTTGGCGATCTGCAAATGATTCCTCTTTTCTGTGCCCTTAAAGATCATATGCTCTATAAAGTGTGTGATTCCAGAGCGTGGTTCATCTTCATCTCTGGAACCCACATTTACCCAGATACCGATGGATACAGAATTTCTATGATCTATCTTTTCGGTAACAATACGGATACCATTGTCTAAAACGGTCTTATTATACATTCTTTTCGTCAAGAGCCGCCTTACGAGATAGAATGATTCTTCCATCCTTATCAATATCAATCACCTTTACCAGTATCTCATCACCTTCTGAAACCACATCACTTACCCTTCTAACCCTGGTCTTATCAAGCTGAGATATATGCACAAGCCCATCTGTGCCTGGAAGTATCTCCACAAATGCACCAAAATCCATCACCTTCCTTACCTTCCCCACATACACCTTTCCTATCTCTGCCTCCTGAACCACGTCATTTATCATATCTATTGTCTTTTGCATCGACTCCTTATCTGGAGCATATATTATCACCTTTCCCTTATCATCCACCTCAATTTTTGCATCAGTGGTGTTAATAATCTCTCTTATGGTCTTTCCTCCAGGGCCTATCAGAAAACGTATCTTCTCCGGCTTAATATCCATTGTATAGATCACAGGAGCATAGGGTGATATATAGGGTCTGGGTCTGGATATCACCTGATTCATCTTATCCAAAATATATAGCCTGGCCTCCTTTGCCTGGCGAAGAGCCCTTTCCA
Organism: uncultured bacterium; assembly: GCA_965613025.1. GTDB lineage: Bacteria > Desulfobacterota > DSM-4660 > Desulfatiglandales > JALVMZ01 > CAYTXJ01. The sequence continues at coordinate 24,692 of CBFDUE010000019.1, read as the reverse complement.
TAATTCCACTTTCAATGCCCTCTATCTTTATATCCATCTGAAGGGCGGTAATTCCGTCTTTGGTGCCAGCGACCTTAAAATCCATATCTCCATAGTGATCTTCATCTCCAATGATATCGGTAAGTATAAGATATTCATCTTCCTCCCTTATCAGCCCCATGGCAACACCTGCAACCTGTTCCTTTACAGGAACTCCAGCGTCCATAAGCGACATAGAGCCACCGCATACACTTGCCATAGATGATGAGCCATTGGATTCCAATATCTCGGATACCACTCTAATCACATATTGAAAGTCCTCTTTCTTAGGCATAACTGGTTCAAGGGCTCTTCTTGCCAATGCCCCATGTCCTATCTCCCTTCTGCCAGGGCCGGTAAGCCTCTTTACCTCTCCAACACAGTATGGAGGAAAGTTATAATGGAATATAAAATTCCTAAATACCGTGCCGTGTATGGTCTCTATTCGCTGCTCCTCCATCTCAGTTCCCAGTGTGGTAAGGACCATGGCCTGAGTCTCACCCCTTGTAAAGAGTGCAGAGCCATGAACCCTGGGTAGCACCCCCACCATACATTCAATGGGTCTTATCTCAGTGAGCTCTCTTCCATCAATCCTCTTTTTTTCCTTAAGAATCATCTGTCGCATAAGTGACTTTTCCAGACTCTGAAACGCCTCTTTTACCTCTGATTCTCTCTCTTTATATTGCTCAGGTAATTTTTCCATTAATCTCCTAAGAGCATCCTTTCTCTTATTGTTTCTCTCCTGTTTTGGGGCAATACGTAGTATCTCTTTTATCCAATCTGCTGAAATCTGACTTACCAGATTCAAAAGCTGTTCATCCTTTTTATCTTCTATATATCTTTTGGGCTTACCCACTCTTTCCTTTATCTCAAGCTGCATCTCCAGAAGGGGTTGCATGGCCTCATGCGCAAAAAATAGGGCATCTATTATCTCCGATTCTGGAACAAATTTAGCACCCCCCTCCACCATCACAATTGCGTTTTTGCTTCCTGCAACGATAAGATCTATATCGCTTTCTTCCATCTGCTGAAGAGTGGGGTTTATAATAAATCTTTTGTCAATCCTACCCACCCTTACAGCCGCGATGGGGCCATCAAAAGGAATATCTGAAACCTCAAGGGCCAACGATGCTCCAATAATGGATAGGACATCTGCCTCGTTCTTTTTATCAGTGGAGAGCACACTTGCAATAATCTGGGTATCATACTGGTAGTTCTTAGGGAAGAGGGGTCTTAGGGGTCTATCAATCAGACGAGCTGCTAAGGTCTCCCTTTCACTGGGTCTTCCCATATCCCTTCTAAAATAGTTTCCTGGGATTCTTCCCCCCCCATAAGACATCTCCTGATATTCCACAGTTAATGGGAGAAAATCCAGTCCCTCCCTTATATGATCTGAAGATACAGCGGTTACTAATACCACAGTCTCACCCAATGAGACTATGGCAGCACCATTTGTCTGCTTTGCCACCCTACCAGTTTCCATATATAGGGTATGCTCATTTATTTTATAAGTACGACTTTCAATACCCACCTTCTCACCTCTTTCCTTCTATTTTCTATTTCCTTAGTCCCAACTCTTTGATTAGCGCAAGATAACGCTGTTCATCCTTTCTCTTTAGATAATTCAATAGCTTTCTCCTCCTTGCAACCAGTTTAAGTAATCCACGTCTTGAATGATGGTCCTTTTTGTGCACCTTGAAATGTTCAGTAAGTCTATTAATCCGAGAAGTAAGAAGTGCCACCTGAACCTCAGTGGATCCAGTATCTTTATCATGTAATTTAAACTTCTCAATGATCTCCCTCTTTATCTCTTGTGTTAAGGCCACCTTTTCTACCTCCTCTTTAACTATTTTTTAAAATATCCTTAATATCCTATATGTGATACCTTCAGAAGCTGGTATCGCCCTTATTATACCTATAAGTCTATCATTACTGATGAGTTTTACTTTGCCATCTCTTTGAGCCTTTAAGCTAATTCTATTAAGAGCTGTCTGATTTCCAGATCTTATCTTTTCTGCCAGATCTTGTGAGATCTTTATCTCTTCTAAGTGGGGTAGAGATCTTCTAAGGGGGATTATCCTCTCCCTTAAATTGCTCCTTTCCATCCTTTCAATATCAAAACTATCTATGGCATGCTGAACATTAAATGGGCCAATGGAGATCCTCCTTAAAGATATCAGATGACCTATGGAACCGAGCCTCTTAGCCATATCCCTTCCCAATGCCCTTATATATGTCCCACTTGAGCATCTAACCCATAGACTAAGAGTGGGACTATCCCATCTTATAAATTTAAGATCATAAATACTTATATGCCTTTCTCTAAGTTCAAATTGCCTTCCCTTTCTTGCAAGTCTGTAGGCCCTCTCTCCCTTTATCTTTATGGCAGAAAATAATGGGGGGATCTGAACTTGTTCCCCTTTCATATAATCTAATACCTTCTCTATGTCATCCTTATTTATAGATGGAACCGGCCTTTTATCAACTATACTGCCCTTACAGTCAAGGGTATCTGTTTCAATTCCAAGCCTTATGGTAAAGAGGTATTCCTTTGGGTATTCCAATAAAAAGGGAAAGAGTTTTGTTCCCTTTCCTAAGAGTATGAGCAGGAGACCACTTGCAAATGGATCTAATGCACCTCCATGCCCGATCTTCCTGACTTTAAGAGCCTTCCTAACTCTTTCAACAACACCTGTTGATGTCTCATCTTCTCTCTTATCTATCAAGAGAATCCCGTCACAGTCTTTTGCCATATTCAGATATCCGACTCTTCTCCTTTCTTTATCTCTTTAAACACCCTATCTATCTTATCTCCCATTGCAAGGGAAGGATCATAATGGAAGATAATATCTGGCATATACTTAAGAGAGATCCTCAAAGCGATCTCCCTCTTTATAAATCCCTTGGCCCTATCAAGACCTTCTTGAGCCTTTTTAATAGCCTCTTCATCTCCAATAAGGCTATAATATACCTTAGCCTTTCTGAGATCGCTGCTCATTGAGATCCCCGTAAGTGTTACCCCCCTGACCCTCGGATCCCTTACTTTATGAACAAGCAATAGGGACATCTCCCTCAACAACTGATCGCCCAATCTTATAGCCCTTCTTCCATAAGGCATAATAATTCCCTCAAAAATGGATTATCTCTGTCTTAATATTTATGATATCAGCCACATACAGCCCCTCTATAAAGTTCAATATGTTCTGAAGGGATGTATCCACATAGGCACCTTCATTTCCCACTGTACTAATTCCTATTTCAATCTTCTGCCACTTATCATTTGAACCTATCTCTGCAACTGATGCATTGAATCTGTTCTTTACCCTATCAATAATGCTCTTTACAATCTTTCGCTTTCCTTTCAATGAACTGTTTTCCGGGATTAAAAGCTCAAGTCTGATTATTCCAACAATCATCTCTTTAAAGCTCTGGAGTAATCTTCTCCAGCTGATATATCTCCAAGATATCTCCTGGCTTAATATCCTGAAAATTCTCCACTCCTACCCCACATTCATATCCCTTAGATACCTCTCTAACATCCTCCTTAAATCTCTTAAGAGAGGCGATCTTCCCTTCGTGTATAACCACATCATCTCTCAAGACCCGCACCAATGCCCCCCTCTCTATCTTACCCTCATGGACAATACATCCTGCCACAGTTCCCACCTTAGGTATACGGAATATCTGGAGCACTTCTGCCCTACCAATGGTAATCTCTTTATATTCGGGTTCAAGCAGCCCAGAAAGGGCCGCCTTTATATCATTTATCACATTGTAGATCACATTATAGTATCTGATATCCACCTTCTCTTTCTTAGCAATCTCACTTACCCTGGGATTTGCCCTCACATTAAACCCGATTATTATGGCATTAGAGGCAGAGGCAAGCATCACATCTGACTCTGATATGGCACCTGTAGCAGAGTGAATAATCCTCACCTTGACCTGATCAGTTCCCAGCTTTCCCAAAGCCTCAATAAGGGCCTCAATGGATCCCTGAACATCTGCTTTTATGATAAGATTCAGCTCCTTTATCTCTCCTTCCTTAATCCTTTCAAAGAGATCTTCAAGGCTGATGACCTTCTTATGAACATCTGCTCGTATCTGTGCCTCTCTCTTTTTAATTTCCACGATCTGTTTTGCCTTCTTCTCATTTTCAACCACTATAAGCTCTTCCCCTGCCTGAGGCACACCATTTATTCCATATATCTCCACGGGGACAGATGGACCCGCACTCTTTACTCTCCTTCCTAAGCTGTTTACCATTGAGCGAATCCTTCCATGATATTCACCACATACCACATGATCACCTTGATGTAAGGTGCCATTCCTTATCAGCACTGTTGCTACTGGACCACGGTTAGGATCCAATTTGGCCTCAATTATGGTCCCCCGTGCCATCCTATCAGGATTGGCCTTAAGCTCTAACATCTCGGCCTGAAGTTGAATCAGCTCCAAGAGTTCATCAACCCCCTGACCTGTCTTTGCTGATATATCTGCAAAGATAGTATCTCCACCCCACTCCTCAGGAATTAGTCCCAGATCGGAGAGCTGTCTCCTGACCTTTTCTGGATCCGCATCTGGTTTATCTATCTTATTTACCGCAACCACTATGGGAATATTGGCTGCCTTTGCATGATTAATGGCCTCCACTGTCTGAGGCATCACTCCATCATCAGCAGCAACTACCAGCACAATAATATCTGTTACTTTAGCCCCTCTGGCTCTCATTGCGGTAAATGCCTCATGTCCTGGGGTATCTAAGAATACAATATCTCCACCTTTCCTCTCTACGTAATATGCGCCGATGTGTTGAGTTATACCTCCAGACTCTGCCTCTACAATCTTTGACTTTCTTATATAGTCTAAGAGAGAGGTCTTTCCATGATCCACATGTCCCATTATGGTGACTACAGGAGGACGGGGCTTAAGATCTTCCACTCTATCCTCTTCTTCACCAATGAGATCTTCAATGGTAATTGTCTCTACCTCTACTTCATGGCCAAATTCATCAGCAATCAGGGTTGCGGTTTCAAAGTCAATACTCTGGTTAAGAGTTGCCATAACCCCCATACTCATAAGTTTCATTATTACCTCATTTGCCTTAACTCCCATGGCCTTTGCAAGTTCAGAAACAGTTACTGTCTCTCCTATCTTTATCTTTCTCTTTACCGGCCTGACAGGAGTAGGAGGTCTTTCAGGTTCCTTTTTCTCTTTATCCTTAGCCTTCTTAGATGCCTTTTTATCTTTTCTCTTTATTGCTCTTCCTTCATAAAGATCTGCCTTTTCAAACACCTCTATCTTCTTATGACGGATGGATCTACGAGGTCTTTCCTCTTCAAGTTCAAGATCCTCTGCCTCTTGACAAGTCGCAGAAGCTTCCAGCTCAGATAACTTTTTCTTCTTACTGATCTCTTTTTCTTCAAATATCTCCTCTTCTCTAAATTCCAAAGGCTCTACGACCTTCTCTAGCACCTTCTCAGGTATCTTTTCTTCTCTTTTTTCCTCTATCTTCTCCTCTATCCCTTCTTTTGGGGGTTCAGGCTTAATCGCTACCTCTTCAGGCCTCTTTATTATCCTTGCAGGCCTCTCTGTCCTTCTCTTCTTAAATCTCCTCTTCTTAAACCTGGGCCTTTTAACTGACTCCTCCTTCTTTTCTACCTTTTCCTCTCTTGGAGATCTCACTTCTTCTTTCTTTTCTATCTTCTCTTCTTTTAAGATGGCCTCTTTGGGAAGTTTAGGGGCTATGGGTGTCTCTTTGGCCTTTTTCTCAGCAGCTCTTTCTATCTTAAGCTCCTCTTTCTCTCTCTTTTCTTCCTCCTTAGATTCCACCCTTTCTGGAATAGGTCTTTTTTCAATCTCAATCTTCCTTCTTCTTCTTCTGATCACTGTTGGTCTTATTCTCTTCTCTTCTACTATCTCAGAAATCTTGCCAGATACAATCTTCTTTGCCCTTTCAATCGCATCTTCATCCAGTGTGCTCATATAGTTCTTTATATCCATTCCTCCCTCTATCAATCTCTTAACCAGATCCTTACTTTCCATATCCAGCTCTTTTGCAAGTTCATAAACCCTGAGCTTTCCCATATTAAGATATACCCCCTTTAACTCTTCCAGATATCAGACCCTATATATATGGGGCCCTCTTTTCTAAATATCTTATTTAATCTTTTTATCTTAAATAACCTGTTCTTACATTCATCCCTATTGCATACATATGCACCTCTGCCACTGAGAATCTGTCTCTTATCCACTATTAACCTGTTCCTTTCATCCACTACTAACCTGATTAACTCTCTTTTATCTTTCTTTTCTCTACAGCTTATGCATGTCCTAATAGGAATATGCCCCTTACCTCTTCCCATGGTCTTAGCTATTGTAGATTCAGGTCTTCTTTTACCTGTTCTTCAAGGAATCTTCTTGCATTCTCAATAACCTTCTTGGCACTGTCAAGATCCAGCCCCCCAGCTCCTGCTACATCCTCTGGATCTGCAATGGCAATGTCTTTTGCAGATCTAAAACCTGCCTGATATATGCCTAATCCTGTCCTTTCATTTATACCTTCCACATTTAGCAGTATATGAGATATCTCTTTAAGCGCCTCATTATATTCAGATTCACTGGTAACTTCCATGTTCCATCCTGTTAACTTAGAGGCAAGCCTTACATTTTGCCCCCTCTTTCCTATGGCAAGAGAGAGTTGGTCATCAGGAACCACTATCTCCATTGCCTTTTCATCCTCATCCACTATCACCCTTGTGATCTCAGCAGGGGAAAGGGCATTACATACAAACTTTGCAGGGTCAGGATCCCAAGGAACCACATCTATCTTTTCACCTCTGAGTTCCTGAACTACTGCCTGAATCCTTGTGCCCTTCATCCCCACACATGCACCCACTGGATCCACATCGGCCTCTCTTGATCGCACCGCCACCTTTGCCCTGCTTCCGGGATCTCTTACCACTGAAACTATCTCCACTATCCCCTCTGAAATCTCAGGGACTTCATTTTCCAATAGAGCGGCTAAGAAATTGGGATGAGTCCTGGAAAGAATTATCTGAGCGCCCCTTGCATAGTGTTTAACATCTATAATGTATGCCCTTATTCTGTCTCCCTGTTTATAGGTCTCCTTTGGAATCTGCTCTTTGGGCGGAAGCTCTGCTTCAGTTCTTCCAAGATTTACTATGATGGAGCCTCGGTCAAACCTCTGAACAATCCCATGGATTATCTCTCCGCGTCTGTCTTTATAGTCATCATATACCATATCCCGCTCTGCTTCCCTAAGCCTTTGCATAATAACCTGTTTTGCTGCCTGAGCGGCAATTCTTCCCAGCTCCTCTGTCTCCTTCTTTATTCCCAGACTATCCCCTATCTCACATTCAGGATCAATCCTTCTGGCATCTTCCAATGAGATCTGAAGCTTTTCATCTGTTACCCTATCCACCACCTCCTTAAACTCAAATACCTCTACCTCACCCAATTCGTCATTGTATTGGATCTCAATATCATATCCGTTTCCATACCTCTTTCTCGCTGCAATACGAACTGCCTCTTCAATACTTTCAATAAGGACCTTTCTATCCAATCCCTTCTCCCTGCATACCTGATCAATCACCCTTGAAAGCTCAGATGCCATATCTCTACCTCATCTAAATTAAATTTATCCCTTTTCAAATTCATAAATCAGATTTGCCTTCTCAATTCTTTCCAGAGGGATTTCAAAGTCAATCCCATCCACATTCATCTTTATCTTTCCATCCAATACGTCTACAAGTGTGCCTGTAAAATTTCTTCTTCCCTCTATTGCCTCATCAACCCTCACCTTGATCCTCTTCCCTATGACAGACCTAAAATCCTTCTCCCTTCTTAGAATCCTGTTAACCCCTGGGGAAGATACCTCAAATACATATTCATGGGGTATGATATCATGAACGTCCAGATATACATCCAACTCCCTGCTTACCCTTACACAGTCATCAATATTGACTCCCCCCTGCTTATCTATATATAGTCTGAGAACCCATTTCCCGTTGCTGAATACATATTCCACATCTATTAACTCATATCCCAAATCATCTACAATGGGATCAGCTAACTCCCTTACCTGATTAATTATCCCTTTTATGTGGGACTTCATATAACTTACCCCTATTAAAAAAGCGGGTTTAACCCGCCTCCCCGATTGCGGAATTTCTTATAGATGAGTTTATCTTCTATCTCCATCCGCAATTTGAAGTCTATCAATCTCTTAATGAGATTGATAACCTCAAAAAGGGATTCGGGTCATCACCTGAAGCGGGCAACGGGACTCGAACCCGCGACCCCAAGCTTGGGAAGCTTGTGCTCTACCAACTGAGCTATGCCCGCATAAGTATCTTTAAATATTATATTTGAATGCTGCAAAGTCAAGCACTATTATCATCCATATGTCATATTTTCCAAAAATATTGAGCTGGGCAGAGGAATACCTAAAAGATGTTATAAGGGTGATCTACACCCTCTTTAAGATCCTTATCCCAGTGATTATAGTGGTCAAGATATTAAAAGAACTGGGCTTTATCCATTATCTCTCTATGGTGCTTTCCCCTGTTATGCACTTAGTGGGACTTCCTGGAGAGATGGGCCTTGTCTGGGCAACTGCAATTGTAACCAATCTCTATGCCGGAGCTATGGTATTCCTTTCCCTCATACCCCATATAGATCTCAATATCGCACAGATCACGGTGCTCACCACCATGATGCTTATTGCCCATAACCTTCCAGTAGAGCTCAGGGTGACCAAGGAGGCAGGGGCAGGAGTGTTCTGGATAGGGTCTTTGAGGGTCTTAAGCGCCCTACTTCTTGGTATCATCCTCTTCCACATATATAGAATTGGAGGATGGCTTCAAGATGCAGGTTTAATCCCCTTAGGTATAGAGCTGGTGGATAATTCATTTAAAGGATGGCTATCTTCTCAATTAAAAAATCTTACATTAATATCTCTGGTCATATCCTTTATAATACTGATTATGAGGATATTGGAAAGAATTGGGGTAATAAAGATCATTACCTCTATGCTTGAACCCGTATTAAAGATCATAGGAATCAAAAAGGCCTCCATTCCTGTTGTAATAGTAGGTCTTACCCTTGGAATAGCATATGGGGGTGGGCTAATAATAGATGAGGCAAAAAAAGGAAATATTGAAAGGGAAGAGATATGGGCATCTCTATCCTTTATGAGCCTGAGTCATGCACTCATTGAAGATACTCTTCTTATGATGGTAATTGGAGGCCATCTTTCAGGGATACTCTTTGCGCGGTTAGTTTATACATTTATAGTGCTGTATCTGGTTTTAAAAATTAAAGGTAAAGTTATAACTTAGTTGAGATTTAATCTTATAACATCAGCGATCTTATTTGCCCATGCATCAATTCTTTTCCTATCCTTTCCTTCAACCATGACCCTGCAAACAGGTTCTGTTCCCGAATATCTCACAAGGACTCTTCCTTTATTTAAAAGATCTTTCTTTGCATCCTCTATAACCTTTCTTATCGCTGCCACACTATTAATCTCTGGCCTCTTTTTGACCCCCACATTTAACATTACCCTGGGAAAGGGGACCATCCATTTAGACATCTTAGAGAGAGGCAGGTTGAAATATTTCATTGCAAAGAGGATCTGAAGTGAGGTAAGCAGGCCATCTCCTGTAACATGGTGTTCTCTAAAAATTATATGTCCAGATTCCTCTCCACCAAGCACCGCTCCATGAGCCTTCATTGTCTCATATACATTTCTATCACCCACATCACATTCTATGTGTCTAAGCCCCAGATCTCTTAATGCATCCATTAGCCCCATATTACTCATGATGGTGCTTACAACCAGATTATTCTTAAGGATTCCCCTCTCTTTTAATAATCTTGAAGCTATGATAAGTATCTGATCCCCGTCTATCACATCTCCCCTTTCATCCACTGCCACAACCCTGTCTCCATCTCCATCAAATGAAAAGCCTGCAACTGCCTTAAGGTGCAATACATATTCTTTTAAAGAGTCAGGATATAGGGCACCGCAGCCTCTATTTATATTTTCCCCATCTCCGGCACAATTTATAAGCCCATGGACGATATTTAGCCTGGAAAAGAGCTCTGAGGCCACCGAAGAAGTAGCTCCATTTGCACAATCCAGTATGATAAATATTCCTCTAAAATCCATATCCTTGGGGATAGTGCTTAGCAAAAATCTGACATATGATTCAGTAGCCTCTTTTAGATACACAGGCTCTTCTCTCACTTCAAGGCCTCTATCCAGATCCTTATCTGAAAGCAGTCTTTCCAAAACGGTCTCTTCAGACCTACTTAGCTTTTCACCATCCGAGTTAAAAAATTTAAAGCCATTGTATTGGGGGGGATTATGGGATGCGGTAATCATCACCCCACCATCTGCTCTATTTGCATGGACAAGATATGAAAGCCCTGGGGTGGTAATTATTGGGGATATAAATGCTCTTCCACCTCCTAAGATAATTCCCCTTGCCATCTCTTTTTCAAGTCTCTCCCCAGAGACTCTGGTATCTCTGCCTACAATAACCTCTGGATGATCTGAAGATCTCTTCAAGAACTGCACAAATGCCTTACCAAGCCTGAAAGCCATATCTTCGTTTACCTTATCATCACCATATATACCCCTGATTCCATCTGTTCCAAATATGCTCCCCATATTCTTTCCCCTATCTTAACCCTAAGATAGAAAATACCCTATAATTGGTCTCCTCTACGATCCCTTTAAGCCATTGGGTTCCATATCTTCTGGCATCCTCACTTAGACTCCTTATACTATCAATATATTCGTAGGATCTGCCCCTATCCAGATGGCTTAAAAACTGATCCCTTATGCTGATATCACCTGACAGTTCTCTGCTTTCACTAAATGTATCCTCAATCTGAGCCCATCTCTCAAATAGAAGCTCCTTGATCCTATGGTTTGGATCTTCACTTTTCCTAATCTCTCTATTGATCCTTATTGAATCTGGCATCTTTTCTGCGACTTCCCTAAGCCTCCTTACCCTTTCATCTATTGCCATATCTATCTTTTTAACTGCACCTATAAGTATGCCCTTCTCTAAGGGATCGTTATCTATGAATCTATATCTTACATCCAGATACCATCTTCTAAGTGAAATAAGGTTGGATATATAGTTGATATTCAGCCTTAGTATCCTCTTTATATTTGAATACAAAAGTGGATGGAAGGGAATATCGCGTTGAATAGAGGTAGATCCCATATAGACCCTTCCACTTTTTAGCAGATCCTTTCTGACTATTACACCCGCTGCAACCACCACACCAAATTCAATTCTAACTGGCCCTACTATTCCCCCCTGGCCCCCCAGAAAGATGGGAGGTTGATCCAGCATCACCCCTCTTGGCACATCACCTATAAGGGTTGCTGTGGCCTTATCCTGATTAGGGGTATAGTTAAAATGGATATAGGAGCTTCCCACTTCACTATGATTTTTCCTATCTGTTCCACCTGCCATCAGGCAATCACAAAAGTTTATAAGGCTTCCCAGTGTGACATATGGGAAGAGAATTGTATGTTTGATTCCCACACAGTGGGCACACCTTGAATATTCCTCAAGCAGACATCCCTCTCTTACATGAGCCTCTGGGCCGATCTTTACCCCTTTTAGAAATGTGGAACTTTGAAATATCCCCCCGCTTAATCTGCATTCCCTTCCTATCTGACAGTTATAAATGGTCAAAGGCCCTTCATAGCCTAAATTAACACCATCAGATATGATCGTATCTTTACCATATATTCTTACTTCTGGATGTAGGGTAACAGATCTGCCTGAGATATTATCAACCTCTACCTCTTCAGATATAAAGATACTTTGGGGCTGGGGAATATTAACCCCTTTAGATATCAGTGCCCCTATCTTATCTTCCACCATCTATTTCAGCTTCAGGATGGTATGAAATTGACCAGATTTATCAATCTTATCTCCCACAGTATTTCCACAATAGACACACCTATATTCATATTTGTCTCCTTCTGGTAGCACCAGTAGCAGATTTTTCCTCACCGGAACAGGTCGCTGGCATCTTGTGCAATAGAGCTCCGTTGCCTCAAACTCTTTAAAACTATCCATACCATCTTCCTGAGGGCCTTCTTCAAAAGGTTCCAAGTTGCTCATATCAGTTATAAATCTTTTATCCATCATTTTAGACCCTCCTATATCAAAGTTTTTATTGTAACCTATTAAAATATATTATATAGCAATAAACTCATTAAACAATACACAATTTAAGAGCTTTGAATCTTTCAAAGCTCTTAGAAAAAAGGGAGGTATAAATCATGAAGATAAAACATATTGATCATATAGGAATTGCGGTTAATTCCATTGAACAGGCAGGGAAGTTTTATACAGATATCTTGGGACTTAAGATTGTGGATATCGAAAATGTGGCAGATCAAAAGGTAAATGTGGCATTTATCCCCATAACGGATAGTGAAGTGGAATTGCTGGAAAGCACAGATCCAGATGGGCCTGTTGCCAAGTTTATTAAGGCAAGGGGTGAAGGGATTCAACATTTAGCATTTAGGGTGGAAAATCTTGAGGAGGCACTGGAAGAGTTGAAGAAAAAGGGGATAAGACTCATAGATGAAAGGCCCAGGAAAGGGGCAGGAGGTGCAAGAATAGCATTTATTCATCCAAAGGAGACAAATGGGGTCTTGGTTGAACTCTGCGAAAGGGACTAAGCGGTAAATAATAGAGAGGCAAAGCTAACTGCAGAATGGGTTGCCTCTTCATGCCACATCTCATATCCCAGTATCTTCCCCTTAGAAGGGGGTAAGATCTCTAATAGGCAGGCCAGTGCAGAAAAGCCACAGACATTGAAGTAGTCCTTTACTGCGGATATCTCTTCCCAAAATCTTTCGGAATCACCGCTTCCCAATGCATCTAAGAGGATATTGTCGTGTCTCTTTGCACGGGGTGCCAATGTATGTGCATCATATTGATGACCAAACTTAGGGCCTATATGAGAGAGATCCACTCCAGCAACTATCAGTATATTATCACTGTTTTCTTCTATGACATCTTTCAGAGTGTTTAGAAATCGCTCTGTCTTTTTTAGATATAGATCCCTTCTATGATCTCCTATAAATGGGAGCAAAGGGCCACAGAGTATGGGCACAATCTTGAAAGGAGATCTTAAGGTATGCTGTAAGAACAGGAGCTGAAATTCTATACTATGTTCAGTCTTATGTGCAAAATCAGATGAAGAGATACAGCTATCTGAAATAGTTAGGAGCCTATCTACAATTGGAATATGGGTCTCCACCACGCCATATGGCATCTGAAAGCGCTTTTTTGTAAGGGAAAATATAGCATCTGAAAACTGGTGTCCCACCCCTAAGATTATAACAATTTCAGCAGATGAAAATTCTGCAAAGCTATACGCAAGGGAATATAGCCTTTTCCCCACCTGTATATCTATATGGGGTGATATAAGGGCAACTATCTCTCCTTCAGGTGGGGCAGGATCAGTGAGAGAGAGGATATCTTCAATAAAGGAGTTAAGCCTTTCCTTTTGCATAGGGTATGACCTTCCACAGTGATAACATGGCCTTATCTCTTGTTTTTTAAATCTTTCTATTATCTTTTTCTTTTCATCTTTATACCTTTTAGTATCTAAAAAGAAGGACTGATCCAATTCCTCAATGAGCCTCTCTATCTCATCCGTGCCGATAATCATCCCACCCCTTTGCCTCATCATCTCAATCTGAAGCTCTCTTATATCCCTTGTTCCATCCAGAAGGGTCATAAACTGAAACATGGACATTGACACAGCCTTACCCTCTTCCACTAATCCTAAGGGATCCCTTATAAGAACAAACCTCTTTCCCTGATGCATTATGGGAATTAATTCCATATCGCTTCGGAGTTTGATCTTTTCATCTGTCATAATATCTTCCTTATATAAGAGGGATTATCTCTTTCTCTATATATGAGATGACTCTCTCTATATATCTAATATGGGCATCTTTACTGGTATTAATCTCTTCTTTATCCTTCAATTCCCTTTCCCTGATTCCCATTTTATCTAATTTGGAGCAGATCTCCTCAGGGATTTCATCACTAAGTTCAACACCTATCATTGTAGCCCATGCCAATGTCCATGCCCTTGCCACATTCCAACTATTATACCCTCCACCACCAAGTGCAATCCAATAATTGGTGTTTCTCTTTAAAAATCTTATTACCTCTAAAAATCCCTCTGTTCCAAGACAAAGACCTGCAAGGGGATCATCCTTGAAACTATCCACCCCCAACTGAGTGACCACCACATCAGGCCTAAATCTTTCAAATACCTCTGGAACTATCTCATGAAATCCCTTTAAAAACACCCTGTTATCTGTTCCAGGAAGCATGGGAATATTAATTGCATACCCCCTCCCTCTACCTCTTCCCATCTCCTCCACAGATCCTGTGCCTGGGAAAAGGGTCCTCCCATCTTGATGAAATGATATGGTCAGCACCCTTGGCTCTTCATAGAATGCCCATTGAACTCCATCTCCATGATGGGCATCTATATCAAGATATAAGACCCTGTCTGCCTCTTTTAAGAGCTTCAAAATACAAATAACAGGATCATTTATATAACAAAAACCAGATGCCCTATCTGGCATAGCATGATGAAGCCCACCAGCTATATTAAATGCGATCTGAACACCACCTCCAAGAACTAACTCTGCACATCGGATAGAAGCACCTGTATGAAGAAGAGACCATTCCCATAGCCCAGGAAAGGCAGGATTATCACCAGGGCCTATACCATATGAATAGCTATGCCTTAATCTGCCACTACTTGCCTGTTTTAGCACTTCCAGATAGTCCCTTGTATGAAATATTAAGAGCTCATCTTCCTTGGCCTCAACCGTTTCAATCAGAGAGATATCAGATCCATTAAAAAGCCCATATGCTCTGCTAAGCTCAAAGGTGAGCTTAAGCCTTTCAATCTTAAGGGGATGAGTGATGCCATAATCAAATGCAAAATATCTGTCAGTGTATATATATGCATTCATTTTGGATAGAGTATCCTCTTCTGAGATCGTATTCTTAAAAAAACAGGAATCTGAATCTGAGGCCTTTCCTTATAATTAGTGCTTAGAAGAAGCCTCCCCCTATATATTCCAGGTTTAATAAGGGAATTTTCAAAATAGAGCTCATATTCCCTTCCTTTTTTGGTCTCTTTAATATTGAGAGAGATCTTATCGGCCAGATCAAAATCTTTTACCTTTAATCTTAGGGGTTCTTTCAGGTTTGCACTTATCTTTATCTTGGCCTTAACCCTGTCACCTTCCATAGCATACAGCCTTACATATCTGGGCCTTATTATTATGGGATTAAAGATATTGGCCTTAATATAAAGTCTTATCTCCTTATGGGATGGATCATTGCTAATAACACGTGCTGACCACCTGTGATATCCACTATATCCCTTTGTCCTCACCTTTAATCTTATCTTTCCCTCCCCTCCAGGGGGGATTCTCTTATCATATGAGATCACCGTGCAGCCTCACCCAGGCCTTACCCTAAGTATCCTTAACTCTTCTGAACCCATGTTTTTAACTAAAAATGCATGCTCTAAGATCTTTCCTTCCATCACCTTTCCAAAGTCATATGTGTCTTGTTGGATATTTAATAGTGGTCCTCCAGATTCCTTGGCATATAATAGAGAAGATAAAAATAGGATTAATAGGACTACAAGAGTAAGCCTTTTCATTTTACTCTCCTTTTACCATATTTAATATCTTCAGTATCTTCTCTATCTGTTTAGCATCATTTAAACCTTCATGTCTGTAGATCTCATATCCATTCTTATTGAAATATATCTGTATCGGGACATATCTAATCCCAAACCTTGCAGCCACAATAGGATCTTCTCTGACATTCATATATACAAAGTTTAATTCTTTATACTTTTTGCTTATCTGCTTCAATATATCTTTCATCTTTGTGCAGTCTTTGCAATTATTGGACTCAAATTCCACAATAGTAGCTCTACCCGACATCCTTGCCCCATCAAGAGAACTTGCCTTTAATATATTGTATTGTTCAGATGCCCATCTTTTATTAATCTCAATCTTAGCATTCTTTGCAAGCTCTAAGATCTTATCCTGAATAGCCCTGTTCTTTTTCTCTTTAAGCAGAAATCCTCTGATCCCTTCTCTTATATCTTTTAAAGCAAGCTTTCCTAACCTATTCTTATTAAGCCTGTAAAATTCCTCTATCTCCCTATCTTTTACCTTAATTCCCTCTGTAATTTTCAAAATGTATTTATGAATTATATCCCTTTCGGTCATACCATCCTTAGCAATCCCTTCCTTTTTAGCATTTATAAGTATGAGCTCTTTTACTGCCTGTTTTTCCACAAAGAAAAATATATTTTGTTTCATCTTTTCTTTAAGATGCACTGGAACAATCTTATACAGGGTATCCACAAATTTTTTACCAATCTTTTTGCCAGATATGCTACATATACCATCTTTCATATCCACCAATTTACCCATTCTAAATATCCCATAGCTCATACCAGGATACAGCTCTTGTAAAGTTAAACTATCTTTGCATCTCCCAGAAAGGGGAAGAAACAGGACCAAAAACACCACCAAATAGAACTTTAATTTTAAAGACACCATACACCTCCTAAAAAGATTTAATATAAATAGCCTATCTAAAAAGATAATCCAACATCAATACCTTTGTGCGAAGTAGACTTAAAATATTTGATGAACTCCCACTCTGCCCCCTCATTTTCAAGCAAATACTTTATTTCATAATTTTTTATTTGTGCATCTTTATACAGTCCCTTATTAAAAGGTTATTCTATTGACTGTATATGCAACAGTATGTTATCCATTTCAGAAAATTAGAGAGGAAAATAATATGAAAAGATTCCATATAGGATTATATCTTTTTCTGATATCCCTTCTTATTCCCTTTAATTCCCATCCTCAGGGCCTTAAAAAGATAGCTATAATTCCATTTAAGATCCATGCCCAAAAAGGGATGGAATTTTTAAAAGAAGGAATAACAGATATGCTCATTACCCGGCTTTCATGGAAAGGAGAAACTGAGATAATTGAAAGATGGAAGGTTAATGAGATACTGGAAAAGCAGGGTATGCCTATAAAAAAAGAAGATATCATATCCATTGGAAGGGCTCTTGGTGCTGACTATCTGATCACTGGAAGTATTACAATTGTGGGCGAAAGTGTAAGTGTGGATGCAAAGATATATAATATAAAAACAGGTGATGAGCTGCTCACTGCCTATACTCAATCTCATGGAATGGATGAGGTCATTCCCACAATAAGCAAATTTGCAGATGAGATTAATGAGAAGATCTTAGGTAGAGCAGCTGAAATAAAGATTACTCAACCGATCAGGAGAAAACAGGAAAAAGAGCAGGTTTTAAGCCCTATATTTATGCCAAGCGAAAGAGAAGAAAGGGTGCAGGTAAAGTATCTTAAAAGGGAAAGGGTGGAGGCAAGGGCTCTGGATGTAGGAGATTTAGATGGAGATGGTAAAAAAGAGATAATATTAATGGATCATCGAAACCTATTTGTCTACAAAGTCTCTGAAAAATCCCTTTTAAGGATCTTAAGATATACCGAATCCCCAACCCATGAGCTTATATGGATGAATGTGGCTGACCTTGATAAAGACGGAAAAGCAGAGATCTATCTGAGTGCCCTTGTAGGAAAGGGGGCTTCTGCCTCAATCTTGCAATATCAGGGAGGCAGACTAAAAAAGATTGGGGAGGTATCGAATTGGTTAATACGGGTCTTAGATGCTCCTTATCATAGAAAGACACTTATCGGACAGAGAAGGGCCTTAGATGGAGGATTCCATGGGGATGTATATGTAATGAAAAGAAGCGGGAAAGGTCTTAAAAAGTTAAGGGCATTGAAACTTCCAAGATTTTCCAATGTCTATAACTTCTTAGAAATTGACTTTGAAAAGACCCATAAGCCCTACACTGTGGTCCTAAACCCCTATGAAAGGCTTCTTCTATATGACGCTTCCCTGAATCTTATATGGAAGAGTGAGGATCTGTTCGGCGGAACCTTGACATATATTGAAGATAAGAGCGGCAATGCACGGCAGGAAGATACTGGAGACTATCTCTATCTTCCTTCACCAATGTATGCAGTAGATGTGGATGGAGATGGAAAGGATGAGCTTATGATATGTAAAAATCGTGAAAAGACAGGAAGGCTATTTGAAAAGACAAGGGTATTTTCATCTGGCCAGTTGGTATTTTTTCAGTTTGACAAGACAGGTTTAAGGATAAAATGGAAGACAAAAAAGGTAACAGGCCCTATTGTGGGATACAGAATAGCAGATGTAGATGGAGACAAAAGAGAGGAACTGGTTGTCTCTTCAGTTATAAAACAGGGATTCATTAAAGGACACGGAAGGAGTCAGATTTTAATATATCAATTGAGATAGGAGCATATAGGTTATGTCATGGATTAAAACACACTGTGGAAGAATGGATCATGGAGGATGTTCAATCCTTGTAAAAAAAGAAGGTAATAAGATTATCGATATTAAACCTGATCCTAAGGGCTATCTAAATAGAGGTTATATATGCACTAAAGGAATATATTCCCATAAAAAACTCACTCATCCTGAAAGGCTTACTTATCCTCTTAAGAGAAAAGGCAAGAGGGGAGAAGGAAAATGGGAAAGGATTAGCTGGGATCAGGCATTGGAAGAGATATCGGAGGCTTTTTTAAGTATCCGAAGGGAATATGGCCCTGAGGCAATTGCATTTGGTGCTGGAATGCCAAAGGGCCTGGATCACTTTGTGCTTATAAGATTGGCCAATACATTTGGAAGCCCCAATGTGGTTATGACCCAGGATGTATGCCATGCACCCAGAGAGATCTCTGGAATTCATACCTGTGGCTTTTATCCTGTAGCCGATCTTCAAAGTCAAAGCTCTCTGATTCTATTGTGGGGGAGTAATCCGCCATCAACCAATGAGGAGGGGCAGATATGCTCTCTATTGCTTAAACAGCTAAGGGAAGGAACTAAACTGATTGTTGTGGATCCAAGACGTATCCCTTTGTGTGATAAGGCCACCATGCATCTTCAGATCAGGCCTGGAACAGATGCCGCATTGGCTCTGTCCATGATCCATGTTATTATAGAAGAAAGACTATATGATAGGGAATTTGTTACAGATTGGACTTATGGGTTTGAAGAGTTATCAGAGCATGTCAGATCATTTAGCCCAGAGAAGGTATCTGATATAACCTGGATTGATCCATCTCTAATCAGAGAGGCAGCAAGAATATATGCTACTTCCAAGCCAGCAGCAATTCAATGGGGTAATCCCATAGAGCATAATATCAATTCATTTCATACTTCCCGTGCACTTATCTGTCTTATGGCTATCTGTGGAAATTTAGCAGTTCCTGGAGGAAATATCTGGGAAAAAGATCCTCCACTTCTCTCCTTGAGGGAGTTTGTAAGAGCCGATACCCTTCCTGAAAAGTGGAAAAAGATGGTAAATAAGGCCTATGGAGTTATACCCAGATTTATGACAGTGCCTTCCACCTTCTTTAAAAAAGCGGTCCTTGAAGGATATCCATATCCCATAAAGGGGTACTTCTGTATGGCATCTAACCCTGTATTATGTTGGCCTGACAGTAATGAGACCATAAGGGCCTTAAAGGCTCTGGAATTCTTCGTAATATCCGAAATATTTTTAACACCAACCGCCATGCTTGCAGACATTGTCCTACCTGCTGCCACTCAGTTTGAATTTGACGACATTGGCCATTATGGTCTTGGACATGGAATTGTGTTTGCAAGGCCAAAGATGGTGGATCCTCCTTTGGAGTGCTGGCCTGATATGAAGATATTAAATGAACTCGGGAAAAGACTTACCTCCCCTGAGTATTGGTATGAAGATTACAGAGGCCTTTTGGATGAGGTCCTTAAACCCTCTGGACTGACTTATAAGAAATTTGCTGAAATCGGTTATCTTAAAGGGAAGGAAAGTTTCAGATTTTATAGATCTCAGGGATTTAAGACCCCCACTAAAAAGGTGGAACTCAGCCTTAGCACCTCTAAAAGATTTAATATTCCATCTCTTCCTGAATTCCTTAAGCTTCCTAAACTTACTGAGAAGTTCCCTTATGTGCTCACCAGCTCAAAGAATAGATATTACTTGCACTCATCCTATAGATGGGTAGAAGAATTGAGGAAGAGATCACCAGTTCCTACTGTAGAACTTCATCCAGAAACAGCAAAAGCTTATGGAATTTCAGATGGAGATGAGGTAAGAATTGAAACTGCATCCGGGAGCATAGTTCAAGTTGCAAAAATCACAGAAAGAATACATCCAAAGGTGATATGTGCCTCTTATGGATGGTATTTTCCTGAAAGCTCTCCTGAAAAGATGTATGACTATACAAGATCTAATTACAATATGTTAACCAAGGCATTTCCTTTGGGAAAAGAATTTGCCACTCCTAATCTCAAAGGGATACCATGCAGGATTAAAAAGAATTGACAAATTTTCATATTTAAATAAAAAATTTTATATTAATGCCGGAGTGGTGAAACTGGAAGACACGCTGGACTCAAAATCCAGTGGGGCTCACACCCCGTGTGGGTTCGAATCCCACCTCCGGCATTTATTTATTTGAATAAATCATTCAAAACTCCGTATCCTAACTAATATGTATCGCATTACAAAAAATCTTCTATTTTGTATTTTGTGCATAATCTGTGATTAAAAACCTTTTTATTCCGGCTTGACATAAAAAAGAGATATAATTATATTCCCAAAAAGGAATATATTTAAGGACTAAAAAAGAGACTCTCTTATATCAGGAAAGGAGAGATCTTTAAAAAAGGGGGGTATAGAGATGGTAATGCATTTACCTCAGATTATTGCACTTCTTGTAACTGGTATTGGTGTTGGATTTGCATCTGGCCTATTAGGAGTAGGTGGGTGTTTTATTATGGTGCCTGTTCAGTTTTGGGTTTTAAAATCCATTGGTGTAGATCCCACCATTGCTATCAGGATTGCATTTGGCACAAATCTGCTTGTGGTTTTGCCTACTGCATTCAGTGGAGCAATGACACATCACAAAAAAGGGGCTGTCTTGTGGAAGGCAGGAGTAATACTCGGTATTACTGGTGCTATTGGCGCATTCTTAGGAGCTTTCATTGCCTCCCATATCCCTGGAAGTTTTCTTAAGGCCGGTTTTGGCATTGCAGTTATCCTTGGTGCTATTAGGATGCTTACAGCAAAACCACCAAAGATCGAACAGGAACCATCCGAGAGTACAGCATTATTTGTGCTCTGGGGCTTTCCGCTTGGTATCGTATCAGGTATTATTGGAATAGGTGGTGGGGTACTAATGGTGCCTATTATGGTCTTTTTCTTGCATTTTAAAATGCATCAGGCAGTGGGCACTTCAACTGCCTTAATGATATTTACTGCCATTGGAGGTGCAATCTCTTATCTGATAAATGGGCTTGGAATACAGGGACTGCCTCCCTATTCAACAGGGTATCTTAATTGGCTACAATGGATATTACTTGCAGGCTGTAGCATTCCTATGGCAACAATAGGGGCACGTGTAGCACACAGGCTCCCTGCCCAGAAACTAAAATACATCTTTATTGCTGTTATGTTTTATATGGGGCTGAAGATGATCGGAGTATTTAGTTGGCTAAAACTCCCTATATAATCCTGTTATGCATCAAATAGAAGATTTTTAAAGAAAAGCGCCTTCAAATGGAGGAACCACTAATGCGTAATTTAGGTTAATATCTCTTTTATCTTTTTAGAAAGTCTTTCTATTGAAAAGGGCTTTTGAATAAATCCCTTACATCCCTCTTTTTTTAATAGATCTCTTGTCTTTTGGTCAATACTATAGCCACTTGATAATAATACCTTCACTTCGGGATTTATCCTTTTTAGCTCTTCAAATACCTTTCTGCCTGACATACCTGGCATAATGATATCTAAGATCACTAAGTCTATATCTTTCCATCTATCTTTAAATATTTTAATTGCCTCTTTACCCTCAGATGCTGTAATTACATTATAACCAATCCCTTCCAACATCTCCTTTCCTGTACTTAGGATCATCTCCTCATCATCAATAAGGAGAATCGTTCCTGTTCCCTTAAAGATTCCAAGATATGTAAGCCCCTCATCATCAGGCTTAGACTCTGCTTTGTCTTTTTCAACTATAGCAGGCAGATATATCTCAAAGGTGCTTCCCTTTCCCTTTTCGCTCTGAACATTGATGTATCCCCCATGATTTTTTACTATTCCATAGACTGCTGCAAGTCCAAGCCCAGTCCCCATACCCCTTGGTTTAGTGGTAAAAAATGGTTCAAATATCCTCTCTTTGGTTGCCTCATCCATCCCAACTCCCGTATCAGTTATAGAGATTTTAATGTAACTCCCCTTCTTTATCTCAAATGGCCTGATTTTATCCTCATAAAATTCCACATTCTCTGTCTCTACAAATAGATCCCCTCCACCTGGCATTGCCTGTGAGGCATTTACCAAGAGATTCATTATTATCTGGATTATCTGCCCTCTGTCTGCCTCAATAGGCCATAGCTCTTTTTGATATCTTTCATAGATCCTGATATCCTTGCGTGTCCTTGCAAAAAGTTGCACCTGCTCCTTTACAATCTTATTTACATTTAAGATTTTGACTTCATATTTCCCACCACGGGCAAACCCGAGCAGTTGTCTGGTAAGTTCAGAGCCATCCCTTATGAGACGTTCCACATTCCTTATTCTTCCTTTTATCTTATCATACTCTCTCTTTTCTATATCAAATAGAAGAAGGGTTATGTTACCCTGAATTCCCATAAGCAAGTTGTTAAAATCATGGGCTATACCACCTGCAAGATTTCCCAATGCCTCCATCCGTTGTGCCCTTTGAAACTGGTTCTCCATCTCTATTTTTTCACTTAGATCCCTGAGGCTAACAATTACGCCTGCGGGATTTCCATCTTTAGCCCTTATAATGGAGGCACTTAGTAGCACCGGGACTGTGCTTCCGTCCTTTTTTAGCCTTACAGTCTCAATCCTAAATGGTCTTCCTGTCTTATAGAGCTTTTTGGTGAGTCCCTCAATGCTCCCCTTTTCCTTTTCAGGAACATAGGGTATGCCCTTTCCCTGAAGTTCCTCAAGGGTCCAACCAAAGAGTTCTGAAAAGGCAGGGTTTATGTATTCAACACGCCCATTGGAATCATATATTATGATAGGGTCTGGAACGGCCTCAAATACCGCCTGAAGCCTCTCACCCTGTCTTATCATCTCATCTTCAACCCTTCTCTTTTCTTCTGCAAGCTCAATGCCATAGAGAGCATAGGCTATATCATTTCCTATCTCTTGAAATAGATATCTTTCTTCTTCCTCATTTATGTATTGTAAGGGGATAGCAGCTACCATAATGCCATATATCTTCTCTTTATATTCTAACCTGAGTGCTAAAATACCTGCATCTTGTCTTTGGCATCTCGTGCACAATGGACAATCTGAACAGGTGGATTGAACCCGATCTGACCCCTTAACCCCTGATTCATTATATGCGCTTTTGCATAATCCATATAGTTTGCCTGATTTTAAGATCTTTTCAATATAGAGGAGATCATCTTTGTCAATCCCTGCACCCTCTACACTTAAGGCATGCCCCTCTTCATTAAATAGGGCAATCCAGACATAAAAGAGCTCTTTTGTATCAATGAGATATTTGCACACCTTGGTTATCAGATCTTTTTTATTTATATCTTCTTTAATAAGTTGAGATAGGTTATGTATTACCTTAAGTAAGGTATTAAAATGTCTTGTCTTTTCATAAGAATATCTTAACTTGTTATCCTTTTCTTCAATGGCATCTGCCATCTTATTGTAGGCCTTAATAAGGGTTAATATCTCTCTATCTCCCTTTTCCTCAATTCTTACATTAAAATCCCCCTTTTCAATCTGTTCCATTCCTTTTAAAAGATTTTCAAAGGACTTATTAAAATGAGAAAATATAAGATAAAATGCTATTCCTCCCAATATAAGGCATATTAACAGAATTGAGGCTGTCATAATAACAGTATGTTTTACCTCTTTATAAATAAAACCTTCATCAATTCCAATATGAATGATATAGTTTTTTTCCGTGTCTTTGACCCTGAAGGCAAAATCCCTTATCTTGGAATAATTATATGTTATAAGCCTATCTATAAAAAGAGAGCCTTTTGGCAATGGGTTGCTGTTTAGGATACCTTTAGGTATCTTCTCTTCAAATGAGCTGATTATTATATCATTATTTTTATTTAGGATGTATATATAGGCGACCTGTTCAAGATCCTTTAAGGTATCAACCTTTACATCAACAGCTTCCCAGTTTTCTAAAAAGATCAGGTATGATAATTCCTCTTTCAGATTTTTAACAAACCCTCTTTCTCTCTTTATTACCTTATCTTTAATATTATGGCTAAATTGAAATGAAAAAAGTGTAAGAAAAGTTAAGAAACCTAAAAAGCCAATAATTAAAAATGCAAAAATAAATTTTTTCCTAAAACTCATAGTTGTAGTGTGTTTTATATAACAATCAAATATACTATATAATT
>CBFDUE010000018.1:0-33189 GCA_965613025.1 uncultured bacterium | reverse complement strand
GTAAAATTCTCTACATGCATGGATCTTTGAATATTAAATGGGGAACCCCTTTCACTATCCACCCCAAGCACTGCCCTTACCCCAATCAGTGCAAGACCATGCAAAAGATAGCTTTCACGATTCAGGTATATGTCCCTAAATAGAGTTACAAGCTGATCTATTACCTTACTTGGTAAAGAGTCAAACTCATCTATAAATAGGATTACAGGGGTCTTGAAGACCCCAATTTTCCGATGAAATAATCCCTGAAAGTCCTCCCATGAATTAGGCGGGCCATCTAAGTTAATAGAAGAAAAAGTATCCCTGAATAGCTTTGGAACCTTATTTAAAAAGCCTTTTATTGATTCATCTTCCTCCATCACAACCCCTTGCATGCTCATCATCCCCAAAGTGAATCTATCACCATAGCGTGCCTCTATCTCTGACTTAACCTGCCTCATAAGCCAAGTCTTCCCAGTCTGCCTTGGTGCCCAAACAGTGAAATAATGGCCAAATTCACCGTCTTCTCCTACAAGTTGAACCATACATCTCTCTATAAGCTCCTTTCTTGGAACACAGAAATGCTTCCTGCAATCCACAGGACCATAGGAGAAAAACCTGCGCATATTATATACTCCTGAGGGAAAACTCTTTATCTAATCTTACTTATTTTGATTAAAAATTACAATCAGATTTAAATAAGATTCAATTCTTGTGAGCTTTTAATATAGAGCCTGACACAGATAATTAATCTTTTAATATTTTTTTTATGTGTCTTTTAAAAGGGGGGCGGATTATCCCCTTTTCTGTTATAATCGCAGAAACATACCTGGAGGGTGTAATATCAAATGCAGGATTGTAGGCACTTACATCCTCAGGTGCCATCCTTTTCCCTGCAACATGGGTTATCTCCTCTGGATCTCTAAATTCAATGGGGATGGAATCTCCATCTCTTAGCCCTGGATCTATGGTGGATATGGGAGCTGCAACATAGAAGGGAACACCGTTTTCCTTTGCCAATACCGCAAGCTGATATGTCCCAATCTTGTTTGCCACATCTCCATTTAGGGTAATCCTATCTGCACCCGTGATAATCAGGTCAACCTTGCCACTCCTTATCATAAATCCAGCTGCACTATCCACAATTACTGATACCGGTATCTTATCCTCCATAAGCTCAAAGGCGGTAAGTCTCAGCCCCTGGAAGAAGGGTCTTGTTTCATCTGCAATCACCTCAATATCCTTTCCTGCCTCCTTAGCTGCCCTGATTACTCCAAGAGCAGTTCCATATCCACCCGTTGCAAGGGAACCTGCATTACAGTGGGTAAGGATAGTGGCTTTTTGGGGAATTAGGGATAGGCCATTTTTGCCTATCTCTCTATTTATCTCCTGATCTTCCTTAAGGAGCCTTATACTTTCATCTATTAGTGCGTTTTTAATATATGAGAGTTCCTCTTTTGAGATTTCCGCTGCATGTCTTAAAAGCCTTTCCACTGCCCATCTCAGGTTTACAGCAGTGGGTCTTGCATCTATTATCTGATCTGCTATCTCATTTAGCCTTTTAAAAAATCTATCCTTTGAATCTGTCCTAATTGCCCTTGCACCCAAGGCAAGTGCCATACCCCCAGCAATTCCAATAGCAGGTGCTCCTCTTATTACCATCTTTTTAATAGCCTCTATAACGTCTTTGTAGCTCCTGCACCTGTACCATACGATCTTCTGGGGGATCTTTCGCTGATCCACCATCTCCACAAAACCATCTTTCCAGCGAATGGTATCAATCATAGCCCTTAGTCCAGCCTGATCCTCCATCCGAAAGGATCATCCTTTTCCGCATATTGAATAGCAACAATTTCATCATATAGCCTCTGGGATAGATCTCCCATCTTTCCCTCTGATATCACATAGTCTTTGCCCTTATAGGTTATCTGACCCACAGGAGAGATCACTGCTGCTGTGCCGGTTCCAAAGACCTCTTTCAGTGTGCCATCTTCAGATGCCTCAACTACCTCATCAATGGAAAGTTTCCTTTCACTTACCACTATATTCCAGCTCTTTAATAACTGAATCACAGAGTCTCTGGTAATTCCTGGCAATATGCTACCTGTAAGGGGTGAGGTAATTACTTCATCATCCATTACAAAGAATATGTTCATGGTGCCCACCTCTTCCACATACCTCCTTTCACACGCATCAAGCCAGAGCACCTGGGTAAAACCCTTTTCCTTTGCCTTCTCTGCTGCAAGAAGGCTTGCCGCATAGTTTCCCCCTGTCTTTATATCACCTGTGCCACCCACAGCGGACCTTATATAGGTATCTTCCACATATATCTTAACAGGATTAAGCCCCTCTTTGTAATACGCACCCACAGGCCCAATTATTATATAGAATAGATATTCCTTAGATGGTCTGACACCCAGGTGTGGTTCTGTTGCAAGCATGGTGGGTCTTATATATAGGGAGGTCCCTGAGGATTTGGGAATCCAATCCCTGTCTAAGAGGATAAGCTCTTTTAGGCCTTCCATTACAAGATCTATATTTAGCTTTGGCATACATAGCCTCTCTGCAGAGCGATTCATCCTAAGGAAGTTATCCCTTGCTCTGAAGAGATATATATGGCCATCCCTTCCATAATATGCCTTAAGGCCCTCAAATATCTCCTGCCCATAATGGATTGCCATTGCAGCAGGGTCAAGTCTCAGGTCAGTGTAGGGTTCAATCCTTGGATTATGCCAACCTTTTCCCTCTACATAGTCCATTAAAAAGATGTGGTCTGTAAAGATACTTCCAAAACCTATCTGTGATTCATCCTCTGGTTTTGGTTTTAGTTGATCACCTTCTGCCTTTGTTATCTTTATCTCCATAGCTACGCCCCCATAAAATAGATTTTTTTACATCACATCTTTATCACTTTCTTCAATTGCCCTGTCAATTTCAGCCTTCAGAGGCTCTGGAAGGCCTGGCATATCCACACTCAGAAATCCCCTTACAATGGTAGATACGGCCTCATCTTCACTAAGACCCCTTGACATGAGATAGGTTATCTCCTCTTGAGCTATCTTTCCAACGGCTGCCTCATGGGATAGTTCCACTCCATCGGCGTGTCCTTCAAGCTCTGGAATGGCATGTATTATCCCGCCATTTAAAAGTAATCCTCGGCATTCCAGATGCCCTTTTACTCCCTCAACCTCTCCTATAAGGTGACCCCTTGCAATTATATTGGCACCATTACTTATCACTCTGGATACAATCTCAGCCCTACACCCTTTGGCCTTCAGGTATATCCTGCTTCCCATATCATATTCTGAACCTGGGGTTCCCACAATTATGCTATAAAACCTGGCAACCGCGTCCTCACCTTGAAGATGGGTTGTGGGATACATCTGGATTGACTTAACCGGTTTGAGGGATACATAGTTGCTCAGAAAGAGCCCCCCTTCTTCTACCACTGCAACTGATCTGGGTCTGGTATACATATCATCAGCCCAATTATGGATCATTGTAAAGGTAAGCTTTGCCCCCTTCTTTATAAAGAACTCAGAAACCCCTACATGCAATCCTCTCCTTGCATGAGGAGATGTGGAACACCCTGTAATTATATGTAATTCTGAGCCTTCCTCTGCAATTATGATATTGTGTACATTCTGCTGAAGCCCATCCTTAGATATATACAGGCATGCCTGAACAGGAAACATGCACCTTTTCCCTGGGAGTGCCCTTATCACATAGCCGTCGTGGAGTTCAAGCTCTGCCGCGGCAGTGTATTTATCAGTATCTATCGGAACTAATTTCCAGTAATAGTCATATATCCAGTCCTCTTTTAGGGCCTCTTTAAGAGAGAGGATCTCCACCCCCTCTTGCCTTACACCACAGTGAATCACAGAGGTGTCTTTCTGAAAATAGGTCCCCCCTCTTGCCTTTTCATCTGGATCTATCCCTGTCATTATGAGCTTTTTCCTCTCTTCCTCACTCAGTGTCTCAATCCCTCCTCGCTCCTCTTCAGGCCCTTTTACAGGTGCACTTTCAAATCTGCTAAGATCCACATCAGATCCCAATAAGGCCCTCTTCTCCTTTGCCTTTAACGCCTTCTGCCTTAGTTCATCTATGTAAGACATCTTACACACTCCCCATAGCCAGATTCGGCAATACATCTAAGTATCTCTCTTGGATTGGTGGTGCAACTGAGCCTTCCATTATACAGAACCTGCCCCTTATCTGCAGAAACATAATCCAGTATATGCCCTGTATGGGTAATGATAAGCCCCATCTTTGTCCTTTCCATCCTCATCTGCATCTTTGTCTTATCACCCCTGAATCTGCCGTTTTTCTGGAGCATCTCTGCAATGGTGTTTCCCACAAGTGCAATGTTTTCAAGGTCCACACCAGACTCCGGCTCATCAAACATCATAAGATCAGGATCTTGTGCCAGAAGCTGGAGAAGTTCTGATCTCTTAATCTCCCCCCCTGAAAATCCCACATTTACATCCCTGTCCAAGAAGTCCTTAAATTTTACCTCCTCTGCCAGTGATTCTTCATCCACCTCTCCCTTTGCACATAGCCTTACAAGCTGCCTTGTCTTGAGCCCATGAATGGCAGGTGGCCTCTGATAAGACATTCCTATCCCCAAACGTGCCCTCTCATGTATGGGAAGATGGGTTATATCCACATCCTTAAAACGTATTCTTCCCTCTATCACCTCATATTGGGGATAGCCCATTATGGTCATAAGAAGGGATGTCTTGCCGGACCCATTGGGTCCAAAGAGCACATGGGTCTCCCCTGGCCTGATTTCAAGATCAATATGATCTAAGACGATCTTATCTCCTACCTTTACCTTTAGATCTTCCACAACAAGCATGCGTGCTTCACCTCCTCTGCAATAGTCTTTTTATATAACAGATCCTCTCTCCCATTTCCATAGATTAACTAAGCTCCCTCTCCCAGTATCTTAGTGTGTCTGCAATATAGCGCATGGGAAGCCCTGTAGAGATATTATTATGACCTGGAAGGAGTATCTTCACATCTAAGGAGCTAAGGAGTTTGAGGGACTGTCCAAGTTCCCTTGCATTTGCACCAAACAGATCAAATCTGCCTATGGCATAATCAGAGTATATCACATCACCTGGTATCAATGTCTTAAGTGCCTCACTGTAAAGCGCAATGCTTCCTGCAGAGTGGCCAGGGACATGGATGACCTTCCATTCCATACCACCTATATGGAT
Organism: uncultured bacterium; assembly: GCA_965613025.1. Lineage (GTDB taxonomy): Bacteria > Desulfobacterota > DSM-4660 > Desulfatiglandales > JALVMZ01 > CAYTXJ01. Next base: position 27,988 of record CBFDUE010000018.1, on the reverse strand, counting down.
CAATTCATCACCATTGAGCTCTCTGTCTGCCTCTATCTTAAAGTGACCATCTTCTATACCGTAATGTCCTTGACAGATGCTTTTAAACATCTCCATCCCATAGACATGCCTCTCATCACCTCTGCTGAGGGGTTCGGCCTCTGCACGATGAATCCATACCTCTGCTTCAGGAAGCTCCTTTCTGATTTCTGGAAGTGCACCTATATGGTCAAAATGGGTATGAGTCAGTATTATCCTCTTTATATTCCCAAGTTCAATTCCAGCTCTCTTTATCTCAGAGAGCTTATACTCTCCTTTATGCATCAGTCCGGGGTCAATCAGGGTAAGATCCCCTGAATCCGGCATACCCACCAGATAGGTATGGGAATCTGGCATTGCCTCATCAATCCCTCTTATAAAGTAGATTCCGCTCAATACCTCTTTCATGGTTCTATTCCCTTATCCATCTTACAAGTTGATCTAAGGACGCCCTATTTCTTTCAAAATTATTTATGGGAGAATCCTCAATGGGATATCCCATTCCTATTCCCATCACGATCTTTTCATCCTCAGCGATGTGCGCAATCTCTCTCAGGAGCTTTGGAAACCTACATGAATTGGCAAGCACACAGCTTCCAAGCCCCTTTTCATGGGCCAAAAGGCATATGTATCCTATGATTATCCCCACATCCAGCATGGGATAGCTTATGACCTTCATATCCTTTATGGTAAATATTAAAAGCACAGGTGCATCAAAAAGCGAAAACATATCTGCCCAGTATTTTCTTCGTGCCCCCTTATCTTCCCTCTTAATATGCAGGCTGTTTAATACACTCCTTCCCAGATCCATATATCTCTCTTTAAGACCAGCGGGGAACTCCTCTGGCATCTCAATATCTGGAATCTGTTCCTTACCTGATAGAAAGGCCTCTCTGTTCTGTCTTCTGAATCTCTCAAGTGCATCTCCTACCAGTACATAGATATTCCATGGCTGGGTATTGCCCCAGGATGGTGCCCATCTGGCAACATCCAATATCTCCTCTACTATCTTTTCATCTACCGGCTCCTTTTTAAATGCCCGAATGCTTCTCCTCTGCATTATCGCATCACGAAGTTCCATAATCCCCTCCTCCTTATTTATTTATTCTAAACCCAGATAGAGTCTTTTTACCATATCATCCTCCTTAAGTCCTGCTATGGAATCGTGCAGGGCTATCTCCCCGCTCTGGATCACATATCCTCTGTGTGCAATCTGAAAGGCCATTGATGCATTCTGCTCCACCAATAGCATGGTGGTTCCCCTCTGGTTTATCTTTTCAATGGTATCAAATATGAGCTCAACCAGTATGGGAGCAAGTCCCATTGAAGGTTCATCTAAGAGCAGAAGTTCAGGACGTGCCATAAGTGCCCTTCCAATCGCAAGCATCTGCTGTTCACCGCCAGAAAGGGTCCCAGCCACCTGATCCTTTCTCTCATCAAGCCTTGGAAATATCTCAAATACTCCCTTAAGGTCTTTCTCTATGGAGTTCTTGTCCTTTCTAAAGAAGGCTCCCATCTCTAAGTTTTCCATAACAGTTAGTCTGGAAAATATCTTTCTTCCCTCTGGAACCTGGGATATTCCCATTTGTGCTATCTTAAATGCAGCAATTCCATCTATCCTCTTACCTTTAAACAGGATCTTACCCCTCTTGGGTTTCAATATCCCTGAGATTGTATTCAGAGTGGTGGTCTTACCCGCACCATTGCTTCCTATCAGGCAGACTATCTCTCCCTTCGCTATATCCAGTGATATTCCCCTAATGGCCTCAATATTTCCATATGAAGTATGAATTCCCTCTACCTTTAGGATCACCTCATCCATATATCGCCTCATTTAAATTGCTGAAGCCATCCTTCCAAGATATGCCTCAATAACTCGCTTGTCCTTCTGCACCTCTTGAGGTGCACCCTCTGCTATCTTAGTTCCATAATCAAGCACCGTGATCCTATCTGATATCTCCATAACCACCCTCATATCGTGCTCAATGAGAATGATACTGAGGTTGAACTCATCCCTCACCCTCTTTATAAACTCAGTAAGCTCCCTGCTCTCTTGAGGGTTCATCCCTGCAGTAGGTTCATCTAAGAGGAGAAGTCTTGGTGATGCAGCAAGTGCCCTTGCTATCTCAAGCCTTCTCTGATCGCCATATGGAAGATTTTTAGCCAGTATCTCCTCCCTTCCTTTTAGTCCCACAAATTCCAGAAGCTCCTTTGCCTTTAACATTGCCTCCTTCTCTTCATTAAGGGTCTTTTCATTTCTGGTAATTGCACCCCAAAGCCCTGCCTTTAGCAGACAGTGTTGACCTACCAATACATTCTCTATGCTGTTCATATTATTAAATAGCCTTATATTTTGAAATGTCCTTGAAATGCCAAGATGGGTTATTTCATGGCTTTTAAGATCCTTAATGCTTCTTCCCAAAAATATTATATCTCCCCCATCCACCCCCCCATATACCCCTGTAATACAGTTAAAGAATGTGGTCTTTCCTGCACCATTGGGGCCAATAAGACCGGCAATCATCCCCTCTTCAATTGAAAAATCCACCCCATTTAGGGCAATTAGCCCCCCAAATCTCTTAACCAGCCCTTTTGTCTCTAAGACCATTGTCATTCTGTAAGCTCCAGCTTCCTTCGTCTTGAAGGTATAAAGCCCATGGGTCTGAATATCATCATGATCACTAAGAGTGCTCCAAAGGCAAGCATCCTGTACTGCTGAACCTCTCTTAAGACCTCTGGAAGGCCTATTAGCACTATGGCTCCGATTATTACCCCAGAGATACTTCCCATACCCCCTATTATTATGAGGCATAGGACATTGATGGATACCATAAGGGAAAAATTTTCAGGGAATATGGAACCCTGCCTTGCAGCAAATATAGCACCACCTATTCCTGCAAAGGATGCACCTATGGTAAATGCAAGGAGCTTGTATTTAAGTATATCTATTCCCATAAGGGCTGCTGCGTCCTGATCCTCTCTCATGGCAATCCATGCCCTACCGATCCTTGAATTGTTAAGTCTCTCTGCGATGAATGCGGAGATAACTATACCGGCAAGTATGAGATAATACCATCTAAAAGGGGTATTTATCACAAAAGAGCCAATGGTAGGGGGATCGATCCTCAGAAGCCCCCGTGGACCATTGGTGATGGGGTCTAAGTTATTCATTACTATCCTAATAATCTCTCCAAAACCAAGGGTAACTATGGCAAGATAGTCTCCCCTCATTCTAAGAACCGGAAGCCCTAAGAGGGCGCCTCCTATGGCAGCGAGCAATATACATACAGGAAGCATTACCCAAAAAGGTATATGGATATCAAACTGGGGTGATGCACACAGGGCATAGCTATAAGCACCGATTGCAAAGAAGGCAACATATCCCAGATCCAGAAGTCCTGCAAAACCTACTACCACGTTCAGACCTATTCCTAACATTATGTATATACCTATGTCCCCCAAGACCTGAGTCCAATAGTTTCCCACAAGTGGTGGAACAAAAAGAAGGAAGATAAAGAGACAGATCATATATATCTTAAAAGGCACTCTTTGAATGTGTCTTCCAAATGCCATCATGCCCTCTCTGATACCACCTCACCCAGGATTCCTCTGGGCCTAAAGATGAGCACAAGCACAAGGAGACTGAATGCAATTACATCCTTGTATTCTGCAGGCATAAATAGCACCCCAAATGCCTCCACAAGCCCTAAGAAATAACCACCCAGCATGGCACCTGGCACATTCCCTATTCCACCTAATACCGCTGCAGTGAATGCCTTAATGCCAGGGATAAAGCCCATCATATGGTTTATCTGGGTATAATACATGCCCACCATGACACCTGCAGCAGCGGCCAAAGTGGAGCCTATTACAAAGGTTATCAGTATGATCCTATCCACATTGATACCCATAAGCATGGCTGCATCTTTGTCCTCTGCCACTGCCCTCATTGCTTTGCCTGTCTTGCTCTTCTGGATAAATAGATACAGGGCTATCATGAGAAATATGGAAAAGGAGATAATGAATATCTGAAAGTTGGATATACTAAAAGAACCAATCTCATAATATCTTTCAGAGATGAGATCAGGATAGACCTGCATCCTTGCCTTTACAATCAACATCATAACATTTTGAAGGAATATGGATGCTCCAATGGCACTGATAAGGGGTGTAAGCCTAGGAGCCTTTCTAAGGGGCCTATATGCTATTCTTTCAAGAAGTGCCCCAAGTGTTGAAGAGATTACCATTGCAACCAGAAATGCCAAGATCAGTGTGATTATGATATGTCTCTTTGCAAAGCCGATATTCAAGAGGTAGGTTATGGTCCAAAATCCTCCAAATGCACCAAACATGAATATCTCGCCATGTGCAAAATTTATCATAAAGAGGATCCCGTATACCAAGGTGTATCCTAAGGCAATAAGGGCATATATTCCACCTATGGTAAGGCCATTTATAAACTGATCTATCAAGATTTCAGGTGTGAAATAGCTCATATTTAAGCTCACTTATGAGAGCTTTACATAACCCCTTTTAACACTGGGGGTTATACCCCCAGACCCCCAAAAATTAACTTAAAATAACCCATAATTACAGCTTTTTTCTGAGAGCTTTGAAAAATTCAAAGCTCTCATTTATGGAAAAGGGTCGAGATTTAGAGGGCTCGACCCTTTTCCATACTTTTTAGGCTTTAAAGAATGGATTAGAAATCCAGTCTCTTAAAAAACCTCTTTCCTCCCTCTTCCACCACCTGATATATCACAACAACAGAACCTGTTCTATCCCCATTTTTATCAAACTCTATCTTTCCCGTAATACCATTATAGCTGGTCTTGGAGATGGCATCCCTGAGCTTCTTCTTATCAATCAGCAATGAGCCATCTGGCATCTTTTCAGCCACCTTCTCCACCGCCATCATTAGGATATTTGCCGCATCATAGGCCTGGGGTGAAAATGTCTGCCTTGGGCCATAGCGAGCTTCAAACCTCTTAACCCATTCTGGATCAGGCTCCTGGGCGTATGTGATATAGGCACCGAGAGCTGCATCTCCTCCTGCCTGGATAAAGTCCTTCTCTGTATAACATCCATCATCGCTCATAAATTTTACCCTTCTCAGTCCCACCCTCTTCATCTGCCTCACTATCAGCACTCCTTCTGCCGCCATCCCGCCAAAATATATGAGCTGGGGCCTTAGAAGCCTTATCTTGGTAAGTACAGGGGTGAAATCCTTGTCCCCTCTGGTTATCCCTTCAAATGCCAGGATCTTGGCTCCTCCCTTTTTCATGTTCTTTGCAAAGTCCTCTGCCAGACTCTGGCCATAATCACTCTTGTCATGAAGGGCCACTACCCTCATCCATCCTCTGCTTAGAGCAAATTCAGCCGCCCTGCGTGCCTGTATCTTATCGTTCCAGCATGTCCTAAAGAATATGGGAATGCCCCTTGCAGTGAGTTCCCATGCAGTAGAAGATGGAGAGATCATCACTACCTTATACTTGTTGTGGACATCAGAAGCAGGTTTGCTTCCACCGCTGCACATATAACCTACCACTCCCACCACAAGGGGGTCATTGCAGAACTTCTCTGCAATGGCAACAGAAGGGGGGCCTGCACAGCCATCGTCTTCTGCCTGAAGCACAACTCTATGTCCTAAGATTGTCCCCTTCTCCTCTACTGCCATCTCTGCCCCATTTTTAATATCTATACCCAAAGCTGCATAATCACCTGTTAGCATTGCTCCCAGACCGATCTTAATGGGATCCTTAGGGCCTATCTTGATGACTCCCCAACTCTCACCAAACGCATAAGGAGTGATGATAAACACCATAAGTGCACATATTATTGCATATCTTAGATATATCTTCTTTCCCATATTCCCCTCCTCCATCTTTGTTGGGTTAAGTATAAGAATATCCTATAAAAAGAGTCAAGTTACAACTTTCCCATTCTTACCATATTCTTTATCCTGTTTATATGTCCCCTTCCCAGGCCCTTTACTTCGCATCCCAGTTCAAAATATCTCTTGATTCTATTATCATCCAATATCCCAAAGCAATCTACCACCGCTATGGGCTGACCTGCCATCTTTATAACCTCATCAGGATCCAGGTTAAGGTATTCCCTATGTCTTACTGCAAATACCACCGCATCTGTGCCCTTTAAGGCGGTTTCAATATCAGGGCTCATCCTGAACTCCTTTAGCTGATCCTGGTTCCTGAAAAACTTGGATCTGCTATGTCCACCTGCAGGATATACATCCTGCTTTTCCAGCTCCCACCAGTGACTCACATATGGATCATGGGCACGGATCTCTGCTCCCATCTCTGTGAGCTTCCTTGCGATCAGCTCTGAACCACTGTATCTGGTATCTCCCACATCCTCTTTATAGGATACCCCCAAGATGGTTATCTGGGATGCGGCCACGATCTTTCCCATGTTTCTTAGCGCATCCCTTACAAGCCGTGCCGCGTGTATTGAGCGGGTATCATTTATATCAATTGCAAGTGGAGTGATCTTAAATATCTCATCTTCAAAGCCCAGAAGATGCTTGTATGCCCAGAGTCCTAACCCCCCGTCCTTTGGAAGACAATAGCCTCCTATGCCTGGCCCTGGAAAGATGATATTGCTATGGGTGGGTCTGACTTTAATTGCATCTATCACCTTTATAAGATCCACACCATTCGTCTCTGAAAATATGCTCCATTCATGTAAAAATGCAAGGATGGTTGCACGATATGAATTTTCAACAATCTTACACGTCTCACTTTCAATGGGTCTATCAAGAACAGTAAGGGGATATTCCTGCACATTCAATATATCAGAGAGAAAACTTACCACCCTTTCCCTACTCTTTTCATTTATTCCACTACATACCCTCCAAAAATCCCTTATGGAGCGGACATAGTCCCTTCCAGGCATAACCCTTTCAAAGCTATGGGCAATGAGAGGCTCATTATCTATCCCCCTCTTTCTAAACTCCCTCTTTATAATGGGATATGCCACATACTCTGTGGTGCCAGGGGGGACCGTGGTCTCAATGAGCACTAAGCAGTTAGGATCTATATTTTGTCCTATCTTGTGAAAACTCTCTTCCAGATCCCCTATATCTGCATAGCCAGATCTAAGATTTCCCAACTCTGGCTTATGGAAATCGCACTGAATATCCACAACCAATACATCTGCAAGAGACAGGGCCTCATAGATATAGGTGGCAATGAGTGTCTTTTTCTGATTTACACATCTCTCTATCATGGGCTCTATTTCAGGATCCTCACTCTTTATGGGAAAGATACCCCTGTTAATATAGGGGATCTTCCAGAAGCTCCTCTCACTGGGCCTCTGCATTCCTATTACAAATTTGTTGGGTTTACCTGTCTTTTTATCTATGGTGTCGGCTATTACACCTGCCATAACAGCACCCACAAATCCAAGACCCATCACCACAACTATCTCCCTGCCCAGTTCTCTCTGTCTTTGGGTAATATCCTTAAGTCTCTTAAATTCCTCTTGAAAGTCTTTTTTAGAAGGAAGGGGGAATCGCTCCCCATTGGGGCTTATGGAATATCTCATTATCTCTTTCTCCTTATTCTGATTTTATGGTGCTGATATATGAACTGTTTTTGATTGTCAAGAGATGAAAATAAGGGAAGCCCTTGAATTTTCTATGAGGCAGTCAAAATATCTCTTGACAAGTATACCTTCTGTTGTGCTTTTATTTTTATCCATATTTTTTAGATAGGATATAGGATGGAGCAATTTGATCTTATCATAATCGGGGCAGGAATTTCAGGGCTTTCTGTCTTAGATGAGATAAAAGATACGGGCCTAAGGGTAGGGGTAATTGAAAAATCGCCCATTATAGGAGGAAATGCCTTAAATCTATCATGTAAGGCCACAGATAGATGTCTTAGGTGCAATTACTGTCTTGTAATCAGTTGCCTCAAGGACCTCACCTTAAATAACAGTTTAGATATATCATTGGGAACAGAAGTAAAGAGGATAAAAAGGGAAAAAGATTATTTTATCTTAAATGCAGAAAGGCAAAGTCTCGTAATTAGAGCTGATCTATGTGATGGATGTGGAAGATGCTATGAGGTGTGTCCTGGAAGGGATGATGGGGCCATCAGAAGGTCTCCCCATCCACTGGTATCTCCTCCTTTTTATATAGATACGGAAAGATGTATATGTAATAAAGAGTCAAAAGATAGGATATGTGAAAAGGAATGTGAAAAAGGTGCTATAGTCTTTTTACCAAACTCACAGAGGATTTTATTTAAAGCAAAGGCCATTTTGTTTTCAACAGGTTTTGTTCCCTTTGAGCCTGAGCATATTAAGAGATTTAATTTTTCAAAATGCCCTAATATGATCACACAGACAGAACTGGATCAGATGCTTAAGCTTAAAGGAGGAGTGCATAGGATAAGTGATGGAAGGGTCCCACAAAATATGGCATTCATACAGTGTGTGGGAAGCAGAAATCCTAAGATAGATAAGGAATACTGCTCAAGGGTATGCTGTGGATATACATTGAGAAGTGTGCTTAAGATCTCCCATATACATCCTGAAATGGAGATATCTGTCTTTTATATGGATATACAGGAGCTTGGAAAGGGAAATGAGCAACTACTGGATCAGCTTCCCCAAAGAGTGAGATATATAAGATCTATGCCAGGGGATATGTATCCTTCAGAAGGGGATAATATCCTTATAAGATACTACGATGAAAGGGAAAACAGGGTGGTCTCACACATATTTGAGATGGTATCCCTTTCAGTGGGGATGTGTGGAAGGGAAGAAAATTACCCCCTCTTTGAGGAGTTAAATATTAGACCTGATCAGGATGGATTCTTAGATACAGATGGGAAAGAATCTGAAGGGATATTTATCTGCGGAAGCTGTAGAGGGCCTATGGATGTATCTGAGTGTGTATTGGATGCAAAGGTTGTGGCACATGACATAAAGAGATTCTTCAATAAGGTATAAGAGGCTTAAGGTTATGGGAATAAAGGTTGCAATACTTGGTAATGGATGGTTTTCGGAGTTGTGTGCTCATATTTTAGTAAATCAGGCTGGATATGAAGTCGTGCTCTTAAGGGAAACGGAATCCGATGGAATTGGCATATATTCACTATATGAGGATAGGAAAATTGATCTTTCAGCATTAGAGAAGATAGATAGTAACTTTAAGATAGAAGATATAAGGGGAAGAGCCGGAGGATTTAAGATTCAGCTAAGGGTTGACAGAAGGATAAGGCAGATAGAGGTTGATGTCATTCTTATTGCATATGAGCCAATATTAAAGAAGAATTTGGATCTTGAGCATAAAGAAAACATAATATGGCTTTCAGAGCTTAACGTAGATAAAGATGAATTTCCCAGAGCAAAAATCCAAAATGTGGGCTTTATAAGCGGAATCTCTAAAAGATCGTATCTTGTCCTTCAAAGGCTTATGATGGAAAGATGCCTTGAGCTAAGATCCTTAGGATTCAATGTGATATTAATTGTTCCTAATCTATTGGTGTCTCAGAGGGGGTTAGAGAGGCTTTCTAAGAACCTAAGAGAAAAGGGAGTTCAAATAATTAAGAGTGACAGGGTGAGCATTGAAGGAAGGGATGAGGCAGGAAGACTCAGATGCAGGGTATATGAAGGTGGGGTAGATGAAGAGATAGAGCTTCTATTTGATCGCATAATCTTAGAAGATCAGATCTTTCCGCCACCAGATTCTTTCAGGATTTTTCAATTGCTTAACATATCCTTTGATAATAAAAATATACACAACACTCCCTTCTTCTCTGAAAGAGATGGCATATACATATTGGGTTCGGCGGTTTCACCTATCCCCTTTGAACTTTCAAAGATGCAGATTTATGGAGTTATTTCAGAGATTGAAAAATTACGAAAAAGGCTAAAGGCCCAAAAAGATACACCTGGTAATATACCAGAATTTGAAAGGGGAAGATGTGGAAGCTGTCTTACATGCCTTAGATCATGTCCCCATAGTGCGATCTCATTTCTATATGGTAGGCCTGAATTTGACCCTATAGCCTGTAAGCTCTGTGGTGTGTGTGCAGGAGTATGCCCAATGGATGCCATACAGATTCCTGAATATGAGGATAAAAAGATAGTCCAGCTTCTGGAAAGGGGGCTAAAAGAGGATGGTAAAAAGAGGGTCCTATTTTTCTGTGCCAACTCTCCTGGAGATTCCCTTTCCCATATGGCTCATTTGGGTCTTACCATAAGTGAGGAGATAGTATCTATTGAGATTCCATGTGTTGGAAGATTAGATCCTGTCTATATATGGAAGAGTCTTGAGATGGGAGCAGAAAAAGTCTTTATACTACATTGCCCAAGTGATGGATGTAAATCATATAAGGGGCCAGAGGTGGCCTATAACAGGATTGAATCCATTGAAAAGCAGCTAAAGGAGATGGGGATTGATCAAAAAAATATAGTCTTAAAGGCAATCGGGCCTTCCTTAGGAAAAGAACTCTTTGACTTTTTAAACAAAGCTTTAGGTAATAGAAGTGGAAAGGCTTAAGGATATAATAACATATTGTTATTCCTGTAAAACATGTGTATCAAGCTGCCCTGTAAGCTACATTAACCCTAAGTTCAATCCGTTTAGCATAGTAAAAAGATTGGCCTTTTGGGGATCAGAGAGACTGCTCAAAGACCCTGTAATATGGCTCTGCACAGGGTGTTACATATGCCAAGAGAGATGCCCACAGGGGATAAAGTTGGTTGAGATATTTACTGAGCTTAAAAACAGGGCATATGAAAAGGGATATTTCCCAAACTCTATTAAGGATCAACGGGATATTATCCTGAATAAAGGAAAAATATATCCACTTGATGACTTTGACAATAAAAAGAGGAAAAAGATGGGGCTTCCTGAGCTACCTACTGAAATTGATATCACAAAAAGGCTATTTTCTTTGGAGTAGAGGGCATGGAAAGGTATCTTCTCTTTCTTGGATGCACTATTCCTGCAAGGGCAAGAAATTATGAGGTCTCTACCAGAAAGGTGGCTGAACGCTTAGGAATTGAGTTTGTGGACACTGAAGAGTTTATATGTTGTGGATTCCCTTTAAGGGACTCTGATAGATTTAAGGCCTACCTCATCGGGGCATATAATCTTAGTGTGGCAAACAACAAAGGATTGAATATATGCACACTTTGTAGTTCGTGCACATCCTTTTTATCTGAGGTTCAACATGATCTTTTAAATGATACAGAACTCAGGGAAATGGTAAATAATGAATTGTCAAAGATTGGTCTTAAATTTGAAAGGCCCACAGAGATAAGACACTTCGTTAGGATTCTGAATGAAGATAGCTATATAAGGAGGATAAAAGAAAACATAAAAGAGGGCTTAGATTCAATATCTGTTTCCATCCATTATGGATGCCATTATCTAAGGCCATCTCATATATTTGGAAAGTTAGAAGATCTTGAATCCCCTAACACCATCCATAGGATCCTATCCTGTATAGATTGCAAAGTCTTGGATTATGAAGGGGAGAAAGACTGCTGTGGAGGCCCCATACTACCTGTGGATGAAAAGACAGCCCTTGGACTTTCAGGTAATAAGCTTATGAATATTGAACATGCCGGAGCCGATGCACTGGTGGTGGTATGCCCATTTTGTGCTGTGATGTTTGATGGGAATCAGAAGGCCATAAGGCAGGAATATGGGCTTAAAAGAGATATTCCTGTTCTATTTCTTCCACAGCTTATAGGGCTTTCTTTTGGCTTTTTACCAAAGGAGCTTGGATTTAACCTAAATGTGATAAAGGCAAAGGAGCTGCTTTCAAGGCTCTCTAAGTAAGCCATATCTCAGGTATATATGTCTTTCCAAAATCAATCACAATCTTGACTCTGTTTGTCTTAATATCCCAGGGGACAAAATAGGTAATAAGAGAACAATCCGCTCTTTTATAGGAAGAAATCTGGCTTTCCAATCCTCTTAGCAGTTCAATTATCTTTTTCCCCACTCCCAGTTGACTATTTATGGAGCTAAGATATTGGTCTTTATGAAGTTCTTCAAGGGCCTCATCCCAGTGTATGGCAGGTATCTTTCTTCTAAATACATATGCGTTTCCCCTATCTCTTATAATCAATTGGGGAGGATTTATCTTAATCAAGGTATCATTTATCCTCATAGATGGTATTATATCCCTTACAGTTTCAAGGAGATGAGCCAATGAGATTACCTCATTGATCCTCTTAATGGGCAATCTTTCTGCAATATATCTTACTCCTTCAATCTCAATCTCTTTTAGTCTGGTAGGGTCAAAACCAAGCTCCAATATATCTTCGATAGTGAATTCATGCCCTTTCCCATACCCCTTATCTTTTAAAAATCTTTTAAGCATTGGTCTCATATAGTTTGAAAGAGAATCCATGTATGGAGAAGGAGACCTTTTAAGCTCTTCAGGTAATTGCTGCCAAAGACTCCTATCACCCCATATAAATGTTGCATTACCCGGATCCGGGCTTACTCTGGAACATATCTTTAATCTCTTTATGTGATCATCTATGGGCAGCTGCTCCAAGGAATCACCTCCAGTATATCCAATAAGTTCAGAGATCTTCCTTCTAAATGCAAGCAGTCTGGTAACAAAACGGGTAAACATAAATCTCATAAGAGGGGAGGGTCTCTTGGAGTCTATCTCCCCTTTAAAGTAAAGCAGAAGCGCATTGTAAAGATTTTTAAATTCTTCAATGGTCCTTTGAACCATCCTCTCATTATCCCTCATATCAATGGCAGGCCTTTTTCGTCTAATATGTAGAATCAGCTTTAGTATCTGTCCTCTGATATCCCTTTTCTGGAACTTGGGTGGAAGATAGACCATGTAGTTTTCACACCCTTCAGGCACATTCTCCCCTATTATGGATTCGATAGGCTCCCATGCATGTTTTAGATATATTCCATAGGTGGGATCTTCAGGAGGAATGATATTGTCAAGTATACCTATTGCAGATCTCTCTATTAAAAATTCTCTAAAGTATCTTAGGATCTTGTGTCCAAGCCCCTTTCTCCTAAAAGGGGGGGCTACTTCCACATAGACAAGATAATAGCATGGAAGAGGCTTTTTAAGATATATGGTATTTAGATGCCCGAGGTATTCCCCTATCTCTGATCTAAGTTCAAACACCCTGAAACCATTAAGGCTTTCATGGGGTTTGAGGGGATCTATCCTGCTGCCTTTAACTGTCCTATTTATCAGATCCCATAGATTCTCATATAGCTTAGAGAGGGGCGGAAGAGTTCCTAAGGGGCTGATATCAGTTTCAATAAGATCTATTATAGCCAGTCTATCTAATAGGGTTATCTCTTGAGCTCCCATATTATCATCTCCCAATAAATTAAAAAGGCGGAGTGTGTGTCCTCCGCCTTTTTTGAAATCTATAAATATTATCTACTTAACACACACTCCCTACATCAGTCAGGGCAGCCCGGCCCCTCCAAGAAGGCTAAAGTAAAAATAGAGATAATATCTATAGGGAGTGTGCATTTAAAATTCCTTAATAGATAATCTACTATATTAAATTATCTAAATGAAGATTTTCATTTTGTCAATACCGTTTTTTTAATATTCAATAATATCATCTAAGGCAGAGAGGCTTATCACCTTCTCCATCCTGATATAGACCTTCCTTCTATTTACCCTCACTCCATATCGCTTTGAATCAATGAGATATTTCTCCTTAACCGAAGGGCTTTCTCTACTATCATGCACATCCACATCATTTAATACGATATAATCTCTATCTATTATTTTAAGCTTTCCGATATATATGAAATTGGAATCCGTATCCACTACCACATATCTATCCTTAAAGGATTCCATATTATGGGCCATATCATATCCCTTGCTTTTTATATAATTCTGAAAGATGCAGATATTCTTTATACCCTTCCTGAATCCACCATAGCTTTTCTCCCTCCACCTTACCTCTTATCTTCCCTGGAACTCCTACCACAAAAGATCCATTCGGGATAACCATATTCTGGGATACTAAACAGTTAGCCCCTATTATACAATCATCTCCTATAATTGCTCCATGTAGAACTGTAGCATTCATCCCAATTAGAACTCTATTCCCTATATATTTGCCATTCACCACTGCACCATGACCTATATGGACCTTCTCTCCAATTATCAAATCACCCCTGTCTCTTCCAGGCATTCCTGAATGGATTACACAGTTATCCTCTACCACCGTGTACCTACCTATTATAATCTTTCCCATATCCCCCCTAATAACCGCACCAGGCCATATGCTACAATGATCTCCTATCTCCACATCTCCAACTATATAGGCAGTATCATTGATATATGCAGATTCCGAAATCTTGGGAATCTTACCATTAAAAGCCCTTATCATATCCTATCTCCCCTTATTTCCATATCTTACGGCCTGATCAAGCCTTATTGCCTCTTTTAGGTGAAAGTCTGCCCTTTTAAATAGATGCTCTGATGGAGAATGCACCAATCTTATATGTTCTCTATATATATCTGCTGCTCTATGGGCAAGGGATCTGAGCAGGGGGGCACGGGATCTTGCCTTTTCAATGAAGGCTTCAGATTCCTTAAGATATGTCTCTCTTTTTTTTGGATCCATTCTCGAGAGGATAAGATAGCAATCGGATATATCTTTATAAAATCTCCATATGTCTGCCTTCCCTACAGCCTCCTTTAAAGATGCTATCACATCTTTTAACTTCATTATGGCCCTATCCCTGTCCTTTATCTTTTTAAACTCCCTGAAGAGTGCCTTAGCTCTTAAGGAGTCAAAATAGGGATCATAGGGATAGAGGCGAGATAGAAGTATGGCTCTATTGTAAGCCTTAGAAGGATTATAATCTATCTCTTTAGATATCCTTTCACCCAGATAAGAGGGGATGGTCACAAAATAGAGGTAAAAGATACACAGGACAATACCCAAGATATATCTTATTTTTGAAAATCGTCCTCTTAATCTCTTACCATCCTCATATGATGCAATCAGAAGGGCAGAAAGGGTAAAGAAAAGGATCTCAGTGGAAGGTTCAAAGAGGCTAAAATTTACCATATTTCCTATCAAAAAACATATAACTGAACCCAATATAAAGAGTCTTATATGTGATTCTTTAAACATATCATTACTTAATAGATTAAAGACAGATACCAATAGGAAAACGACCATATATGGAAGGAATATGATAAAAAAGTTATTAAAAAGATATCTCTTAATTAAAAAGACAGAGCCAAATATAGTTATTAATAAGATTATTAAAAAAGAAAGAGATTCCCTATCATATGGTATATCCCTTAACCGATTTAACGAATCCACATATCTTCTCAACCCCTGATATAATATTCCTCCCATCAATAACAGTATCCCCATACCACCCATTATTCCATATTCACAAAATGCCTGAACTATCATATTATGTGGTGATCTGATATGTTCAGGAGCTTCAGGAAGCTTATATCTAAGATAATAATATCTAAAATTGCCAGGCCCTGTTCCAAAAAGCCAATTGTGTTTGAATATCCTATATGAACCCACCCAATATTGCCATCTATAGGTCAATGACTGATCCGGAAACTCCCTCTTTTTAACCCCATATAAGATAAATGAACAAACACATACACTCGTTATAAGGACCGAAATCACTAAAAATGTTTTGAGATTATCTCTTATCCAATATCTGAAAACATAAATGACAGATATGATAATAAGGGATATAAGGAGAGAAAATATGGCACCTCTACTTTTAGTCAGAAAGAGTGCGGATAAGATAGATGCACCAATTATGATATTTAATAAGGTCTTTCCGCTTATCCTCTTCTTTTTAAAAGATCCACTTAAGATAGGGATAAGGCTTAAAAAAAATATGGATGACAGATATGAACCTGCCAGATTGGAATGGAAAAAAAAGCCTCCATTATCTCCTCCCTTAAGCCGACCTTCCACCAATTTTAAAAACCTGTCATCCTCTTCCTTTCCCATCTCTTTTAGTATGTCTCTTTTATGCCTTAAAAAGTATTCATAACTCTGCTTCATCTCAAAGAGATGCTTATTCCAGACCTTAAGAGAAAAGACCGTCCCCATAGTTATGATTATGAAGATACATATTATCACCCGCTTAGGCTCTGAAAAGATGTCTTTTACTATCAAAAAGAGTATTATACCAATTAAAAGTCCTGTGCCATTATACATGGCAAGGGATCTATCTGTGGCACTTAAAGACGAAAACAATGAAGCACAGAGCAGAAGTATTATTCCAACTCTAATTGCCAGATTCAATCGGGTAATCTTCTGATTCAGATATAACCAAATTAAAAATACAACAAGAATTATGAACGAAAGAGATGTGGCAACAGAAAGATCCCCATATCCTTTGATATTAAATCTCAGATGGAAAGAGGGACTAATCCATCTAATAGACAACATGGAAGATATTCCAAATACAGAAAGGATAGAAAACATGGATATGTTACATAATATCTGATATCTCTTACTCATATTTAAATTCCCATCATCCCTTTATACTCTTTCATTTATCAAGACTAAATGGATAAAATGTCCAGATATCATTTAAAAGATAGGAAAGTAGTGCTGCAAGTCCAATGGCCAGGATATTGGCAAAGATATAGTTAATAGCTATTGCAAATACAATGGTAAATGTGTATTGAAAGCATATGGCAACTCCACATGCAATATAGTATCTTATCATCTGTCTAAAAAATCCGCTTATTCCAGGAGCCTTACGATCTTTCCATGTCCACATTCTGTTCCAGAGATAATTATTGAATGTGGAAATCAATATGGCAATAAAGAGGGATAAAAAGAGGCGTCTGTTTTTGGGATCTATATCCCTTAATAGATATTCCTGATTTATATATAAGACACTTAGATTAATAAGTGTACCTAAGCCTCCCACAGCTCCAAATTTAATAAACCTTGGATTAATGATTCTGTTAAGTATATTCAACCGGTGATATAGTATATTCAACTTAGATAATTACCTCTTTCCTTTTGTCTAAAATTTCCAATGCCCTCTCCAACACTCTCTCTGGACCTATGGATTTAAGACATAGATTATTCCCGTCACAGGGGCTATTTCTATGATTATAGGCGGTAAGACAGGGTGAACACGAAAAAGGGATATGGAGATGGTCACAATCTTTGCTAAGACTTCCATAGAGCACAGGTGTCTCTGGCCCAAAAAGAATGATAGAATGAATAGGCGTGAGGGAAGCAAAATGGCCAGGGCCCCCATCATTTGTAATTAAAAGGGGACTAAGATTGAATAGTGTCAATAGCTCTAATATAGATCTGGTAAAACCGGTGAGATCCACACACATATCACTTTTACAATATCTTTTGATAGTATCTGCAAGGGGTCTATCTTCTCTTAGACCAATTATTCCAACTGCATATCCTCTATTAATGAGAGAGAGGGAAAGGGTGCAAAAATTTTCTATAGGCCATGCACGAATGGGAAGCAAACCACCAGAAGGATAGATTAAGACAAGATTTTTGCCAGTTAATTGAGGATATCTTTCAAGTAGACGTGCCTTTAACCGGATTCTTTTTTCATACCCTATTTCAATATGTGGAAGTGTATATAAACTTTTCTCTATGGGCCTCTTAACCGTTGGAATGCCATTTGAATCTATTGCACATACTAAATTAATAAACTGTTTGGATATATGATGATAGGGATTATAAAGGACCTTTCTATTTATAATGTCTCCTCTATATAATCCCTCTTGAGTAAAGGGATGAAACCCTACCCTTATGGGAGCACCACTTAAAAATGAATATATACTACCTATTCTGGAAAAGAGCTCACAGTCAATTGCCACATCCACTCTTTCCCTTCTGACCTTAAGTAAAAATCTTATGGAACTTATAAAAAATCTAAAAAAATTCTGGTTATCTATACTGTATACATTAGCAATGAGGCCCTTTGAAAGCATATTGATAATATCTATGCACTCTCTGTTTCTCTTAAATACCGCAACAGAAAGGGAACTATCTGGATACCTCTCTTTGATATATCTAAACATGGGATAGGCAAGCAAAATGCTCCCCATCTCTGAAAGCAGAATGATAAGGATCTTTTTATATGAAATTTTTTTATTTATCTTTTTCCTCTTAGGGATTAAAGAGAGAAGGCCACATATAAAAATTCCCAATATCTTATCTATCTTACGTTGTGTTATTATTTTCATTCTTTAAACCTATGCCTTTAACATACCAATGATCCATATTGTATAAGATATGGCTATAAGAATTAGCCACATAAGTTTTGACTTTATAAATCCTTTTTCCCTATTGTCATCTCTAAATGAAAATATTAGACCTATTACTCCCCCAATCCAACCCCAAAAACCTATCTCCATTACAACGCTCATAACCTCATTGGGAACCCTTCTTATCTGCCTTGGAATCAACTTATCCATATCTATCTCTGCCTTTTCTTTTTGCATCAGTAATGAAATCTCACGCTCCGCTCTTTTTATCCATTGTTTTTTAGGAGTATAAAAACTTGAAGCTGCAATAAAGCCCCTTCTAATAGTCCTATATGCGATAAGAGCCATCTTTATATCTCCCTCTTTTTTAGCCTGCTTACCAATCTTCCACAGGCTCTTTGCTGCCCTTTCCATATACGGATTAAAAGGGGCATACCAGTGTAAGGTGCGATCAAACTGATTAACAGCCTTTATTATTTCACCCTCTCTCAGGTATTCCTGGCCTTTATAGAAAGCGCTCTTTGCTCCCATATAGGCCTTAAACCATAACATGAAAATACAAATTATAAATATTGCTAAAAATATAAAAATATGTTTAAAATATCTAAATTTAAATAAATTTTTCATATTTTTTCATATATCTTTTGGATTTTAGTGCTATTATATTCCCCACTCTTTCCATTTCAACCAATAATTAGATAGGCCATATGGAGCATTATATGAAGGGAAAAAGATAGGTTCTTTTGGCCTATTTTCGGCAGTTTCAGGAAATACATTTAGGCTGATCTTGGACAGTTGCAAAAAAATAATTTAGTGATATCAAACAGATAACATAGAGACTTTTGAATAACCTCGGGGTTATTCAAAGCTCTCAACTGTCGAAAACAGGTTTATCCTTGAAATGCTTTTAAAAAGATTTATTATCTTCATCATAGATGAAAAGAAAACTATTTAAAATACTTATTTTTTCAACTGCAATCCTTTCACTTCTATCTCTTGCTGTTCTTGGAATACTTATACATATCTGGTCCAAGAATCTCCCATATATTGAAGCACTTGAAAACTACTCTCCACCTCTTGTAACTGAGATCTATAGCGAAGATGGAGAGGTGGTGGGAAGATTTTATAGGGAAAAGCGCTACCTTATCCCCATTGACTCCCTTCCAAGACATGTTATCTATAGCTTCATTGCCGCAGAGGATAGCCGCTTCTTTAAGCATGAAGGGATTGATATTAGAGGCATATTTCGTGCCTTTTTAAAAAACATTAAGGCAGGAAAGATTGAACAGGGTGGAAGCACCATAACCCAGCAGATAACCAAATCTATCCTTTTAAAGGATACCAGCAGGACCATAAGGAGAAAGCTTAGGGAAGCACTCCTTGCTTTAGAGATAGAGAGAAGATTTCCAAAGCAATATATCCTGTATCTGTATCTGAATCAGATATATCTGGGAGAAGGTGCATATGGGATTGAGGCGGCTGCAAGGACATATTTTGGAAAACATGCAAAAGAGCTTACCCTTTCCGAAGCCTCCCTCATTGCAGGGCTGACCCAGGCTCCGTCCAGATATTCACCTTTTAGACATCCTAAAAGGGCTAAGGTTAGGCAACGCTATGTCCTAAGACGTATGAAAGAGGAAGGTTTCATAACCGAAGAGGAGATGAAAAGGGCATTAAATGAAGGGCTCAATTTTAAAAGGTCAAAGGAAAACGTAAACTTAAAGGCACCCTACTATACTGATTATATAAAGAGATATGTAATAAGAAAATACGGAGAAGATGCTCTCTATGAAGGAGGGCTAAAGATATATATACCTCTTAACTATAGGATGCATCTTGCGGCCAAAAAGGCCTTAGAAAAGGGCCTGAGAGAGCTTGATAAAAGAGAGGGATATAGGGGCCCAATAAAGAGATTGAATGAAGAGGAGATTACAAAATTTCTTGATGCACAGAGAAGAGGGTTTTTGCTCCACGATCCAAGTGTAGGAAAGATCATAGAGGCAGTGGTTGAAGAGGTGGACAGAGTTAGCAAGAATTTAATCCTCAGTATTGGTGATAAAAAGGCCATCTGCCTCTATAAGGATCTAAAATGGGCAGCACCCTCTGACCCCAAGATACCCTATTGGTCAAGAAGTTTAAAAGATCCACAAAAGGTATTTAAAAGAGGTGATGTGGTCCTGGTAAGGCTAAAAGATATACAAAGAGATCCCTGGTTAGTAAGCTTAGAGCAGGAGCCAGTGGTTCAGGGTGCGATTCTCTGTATGGAGGCAAAGAGCGGAAGGGTTAAAGTAATGATAGGTGGGAGGGACTTTTTAAAGAGTCAATTTAATAGATGCATTCAGGCAAGGAGACAACCTGGTTCTGCATTTAAACCCATCATATATTGTGCGGCATTAGATAAGGGAATTAGACCTTCTGACATATTTATTGATGCACCCATTGTTGAACTTCAGGGAGTTAAGGGAAGACCATGGAAACCCAAAAATTATAAAGAGCGTTTCTATGGTCCAACCATCTTGAGAGTTGCCCTTGCAAAATCCCGAAATGTCATAACTGTTAAACTGCTAAAGAGGATCGGCGTGGATTATGTAATTAATTATGCAAAGAGGCTTGGCATACAGAGCCCACTTGGGAGAAACCTATCATTGGCATTGGGAAGCTCAGAGGTGACTCTGCTTGAACTTACCAAAACATATGCCGTATTTGCAAATGGAGGAATTCTTGTAAACCCCATATTTATAGACAGGATTGAGGATAGGGATAGAAATATAATTGAAGAAAATACCCCAAAGACAGAGAGGGTTATATCACCAGAAACCGCCTATGTGATGACAGATCTTCTTAAGGCTGTAATTCAAGAAGGCACAGGTTTTAGAATAAAGGCCCTTAAAAGACCTGTAGCTGGAAAAACCGGAACTACAAATAATCTCAGGGATGCATGGTTTATGGGATATACACCTACACTTGTAGCCGGAGTTTGGGTGGGCTATGATGAAAATAGATCCATGGGAATTGGTGAGACAGGTTCAAGGGCTGCAAGTCCCATATGGCTATATTTTATGAAAGAGATATTGAAGGGAAAGCCCATAGGGGAGTTCTCTGTTCCTAAGGGGGTGGTATTTGCAAAGATTGATCTTAAAACAGGTCTTCTGGCAGGGCCTAATACAAAAAGAGCAGTATTTCAGGCATTTAAAAAGGGAACAGAACCAAAGAGGTACACAAAGAGCTATGATATTAAGAGTGAGGAATTCTTAAGATTTGATCTTGAAGGAGCAGCAAGATAAGGTATTCCACTTGAATATGGAAATTAAATAGTTATATATAATAAATTCTTTAAGGTTGGAAGAGTAATCAGGAAAGGGAGGGTCTGTATGAAAGGATTTTTAAAAGGTAGATGGTTGGGTATCTTTATATTTCTTATAATCTCTTCATTATCTTTTTCCTCCTTTAGCCTTGCAGAGGGAGAAAAGGAAAAAAAGGAACTTCCTCCACGGCTTATTACCATTGCACCAGAGTATCCTGGAGTAATTGTGGATAAAGGGGAAGAGGTTAGCATTGATGTCATAGTAAAAAATGGGGGGCAGAGGGATGAAGATGTCTTTCTCTATGTAACTCAGATCCCCCAGGGCTGGGATGCATGGATCAAGACATATAGCTATGCAGTAAGTGGAGTGCATGTATTAAGTGATAAGACCAAGACATTGACCTTTAAGGCTGTGCCAGATAAAGCCACAGGCCCTGGAGAGTATATATTTAAGATAAAAGCTGAGACAGGAGATAAGGAACTCAGCTCTGAGGCAACCATAAAGATCAAAGTAAAGGAAGAAAAGAAGGGTAAGAGAGGTAAAAAGGTTAAAATAACTACATCTTATCCGGTTCTACGGGGGCCTACAGATGCAAGATTTGAATTTTCAGTGGAGGTGGAAAACAACACGGGAAAAGATATGGTATTTAATCTTACAGCTCAGGGACCTTCCAATTGGGATATTAATTTTAAACCTGCATATGAGGAAAAATATATATCAAGCCTAAGGGTTAAAGATGGAAGGACAGAATCCATGGCAGTGGAGGTAAAGCCATATATCTTGGCAAAGCCTGGCAGATACCCTATAAAGATAAAGGTAAGTGGAGAAAAGGCCGAAGATCAGGCAGAACTGATAGTAATATTGACAGGCACCTATAAGCTGGATGTGGGCACAGTAAATGGACTGCTCTCTTTGAATGCAAGGCAGGGAAAGACTGCCAATATCTCTTTTTACGTAAAGAATACAGGCTCAGCAAGACAGGATAATATAAGATTTCTTTCCATGAAACCAGAAAACTGGAAGGTGGAATTTAAGCCGGAGAGGATTGATTCATTGAATCCTGGAGAGATGAAACAGGTTGAGCTATTCATCACCCCCTATGAACAGGCACTTGTGGGTGATTACTCAGTGGGAGTTTCCATTGAGGGGGAGAAGGTAACAAAGGATCTGGAATTTCGTGTAAGTGTGCGGGCATCAACTGTTTGGGGATGGATAGGAATAGGAATAATAGTGTGTGTGGTTGTAGGATTGGTAATCCTATTTATAAGATTGGGAAGGCGATAATATGGAACTCAGAGAGGTTGTAAAGACATCTGGCCTTACAAAATATTATAATAGCCAGTGTGCAGTGAATCACCTAAGCTTTGATGTTAAAGAGGGAGAGATATTTGGATTCTTAGGCCCTAATGGAGCAGGTAAGACAACTACCATACTTATGCTCTTAGGGCTTACCTATCCTTCTCAAGGAAGTGCATCAGTGCTTGGTATGGATCCTGTTAAAAAGGCTAAAGAGGTGAAAAGGGTCGTGGGATATCTGCCTGAAAATGTGGGTTTTTATCAGGATCTAAATGCTATTGAAAGCCTTCACTATATAGCTGATCTGAATGGAATTCCCAAGCGTGAGGCAGATAAAAAGATTAAAGAGGTCTTAGAAGTTGTGGGGCTTATGGATGATGCAGAAAAGCTGGTTGGTAATTATTCAAGGGGTATGAAACAGAGGCTTGGTATAGCTGAAGTGCTCATCAAAGATCCAAAGGTAATGTTCTTAGACGAACCTACCCTTGGGCTTGATCCAGAGGCAGCAATCAAGATAATAGACCTTATAAGTCAATTAAATTCAGAAAGAGGAATAACTGTGCTTTTATCATCACATAACCTCTATCAGGTTCAAAAGATGTGCACACGCGTTGGAATTATGATAAGAGGTAAGATGGTTGCCCTTGGCACCATAGATGAGCTTGCAAAACAGCGATTTGGTATAGGTGACAGGGAATACACCTTAGAGGAGATCTATCTCCACTTCTTTAAGGAGGCTTAATAGATGCAAGATCTTTTAGCCATATATAGAAAAGAGCTTTCGGATCACTTTAGCAGTAATAGGTTTGTTATCATATTTGGCCTTATTGCCATGGTAAGCTTTATTACAAGCTATATGGCAGGAATAAATCTAAGGGAGAATATTGAAGGTGAAAAGCCTACATTTATTTTTTTACTGCTTTTTAGCAGCCCTGGGGCCATGCTCTCCATGATGCAGTTTGTGGCATTCTTTGGGCCTCTCATTGGTATTGTGCTTGGCTTTGACTCTATAAATAGAGAAAGGGCACATGGCACCTTGATCAAGATTATCTCCCAACCTATCTATAGAGATGCAGTAATTAATGGGAAATTTCTGGCAGGTATCACCACTATCTCTATTATGCTCCTTTCAATAATATTAGTCATTACCGGTTTTGGACTGACCATTCTTGGAATTGTCCCAGGTTCAGAAGAGATTATCAGGATATTTATATTTTTTGTAATAAGCGTATTCTATATATCTTTTTGGCTGGCATTGAGCATACTCTTTTCCATCCTATTTAGAAATATTGCCACATCTGCCCTTGCATCCATTGCCGCATGGATATTTCTCTCCTTTTTCATTTCACTGGGAGCAGATGTGATGGCTGATAGCCTTGCACCCATTGATCAAAAAGAGGGGATAAGGCAAGAGACATTAATAAGACATATCAGGATAAAGGAGATTGTATCTCATTTTTCTCCTTTGGTCCTATACTCTGATGCATCTTCTACCATAATAAATCCTTTAAGAAAGACCACAAGAAGCCTTGTATTTATGGGGCCAGTGGAAAGGCTATCTGCTTCCAGATTCCAAAATCCTTTGCCTGTAAGTCAAAGCCTCCTTGTGGTATATCCCCATATTGTGGCTCTAATTGCTATAAGTGTCATATGTTTTGCAATCTCTTATACGGTATTTATGTTACAGGAAATCAGAGTTTAGCCCTTATTACATTACTCTAACTGATCTTGGACAGTTGCAAAAAAATAATTTAGTGATATCTAACAAATAACATAGTTGGCACTAACTTATTTACATTTTTCAAGTAGTGATCCGGTCTTGACAAGGCTTTTGACGCCCTCTGCCCCCAGCAACTGTCAAAAAAGCAAGAAAGACTTGGAAGGTAGGCACATTAATAGTTTTTAAATTTACATTACTTGAAAAACACTACCTTAGTCCTTTCATCACAAGCAAATAAGATATCTTTAAATGGGACTAATACCATGATGCTTAAAATTAAAACCCTGTTGTCTCCTTTTTGCCATCCTTAAGGCTTTTATTATAATAGATCTTGTCTCCCTCGGATCTATGACATCATCAATCAAACCTGCTTCAAGAGCCTCATCAATTGAAATTTTATTTCTCAGTTCATCAATCTTTTTACGCCTAATTTGTTCCCAATCAGGACTCTTTGATAAGGTTTTACCAAACATGATATCAACAGCATCTTCTGGATCAATAGCACTTGCTTCTACTGTAGGCCATGCTAAAATCAAATTTGGATTGAATCCTCTATTACACATTCCATAATGTGCTAAGCCGTATACTTTTCTAATAAGGATTGATATCTTAGGAACAGTGGAATGAGCAAGTGTGTAAATCATCTTTGTTGAATATCTTATAATGCCCGCCAGTTCAGATTGAGGTCCAGGTAGAAATCCTGGAACATCCTGAAAAAAAATAAGTGGTATGCCGAATGCATCACAAAACTCTATAAAATGAGAAGCCTTATTAGCCGCAAAAGAATCTATAGCGCCAGCTAGAACCATTGGCTGATTTGCTATAATTCCGATAGATCGTCCATCCATTCTAGCAAGGCCAGTTATAATATTTTTCGCAAACTTAGGCTTTAATTCAAAAAAGCTCCCCTTATCAACCACAAGATCAATAACACGGTGCATATCATAGGCACGTTTTGGATTAACAGGAACAATATCAAGAAGGCTGTCTTCCTTTCTTTCTGGGTCATCGCTTGATTCAAATTGTGGTGGTTCTTCATGGCAGTTGGATGGAAGATAGGATAAGAATTTTTTAATCATTGCTATGCATTCATGATCATCCTGAACTTCCAGATCAGCCATACCACTTTTTTCACAGTGAACTTTTACCCCCCCTAATTCCTCTTTGGAAATCTCTATAGACATTTTTGACTTTAATAATGGTGGCCCCACAAGACCCATCGTGCTGCCTTTTGTCATTGGAACAAAGTCTCCAAGAGCAGTTAAATTGGCATGACCACCAAAACACTCCCCCATAACAGCCACTACAATAGGCACATAACCTGATAATGCGCAGAGATTTTTAAATTGTGGATTATCATACAACATCCTTGAACTAATCTCCTCCTCTAATCTTGCACCTGTCCCATCGCACATGATTATTATAGGAAAACCTTGTTCAAGAGCTAATTCCTTTACTCTATTAAATTTTTTTTCTCCCACAAAACCCATAGACCCCCCTTTAACTGTAATGTCATAGGCAGCAACTCCTGCAAGTCTACCATTAATTAGCCCATATCCAGTCACAATACCATCCCTAGGGGTTGGTTCTTCTTTAACACTTTTTCCAACAACATCTTGTTTTGCTAATATCCCTATCTCTACAAATGAACCTGGATCAAAAAGTAACTGAACTCGTTCAATAGCTGATAATCTATTTTTTCTGTGTTGCACAGAATAATCTCTATTTTGGACCTCTTGTTTAAGTTTAATATATTTTTGAAGTTTTTCCCTCATTTCTGGTTTCCAAATAACCAGTTCAAAACGAAAGAATCTATCTCTAAGTGCAGATTATCCCTAAAACATAGATAAAAATTTGGAATTCATTAATAAGCTCTTCCAAAACCTAAGCTCTGCCCAATTAAGTTTTTCCCCATTTCATTGGATATTGGTGCTGTAAGAAAAAGAACAGCATCCCTATAATATCTCTGCATAGGATATTCCATCATATATCCAGCTCCAGCCATGATTCTCATTCCAATGGTAGCTGCCTTAAAGCTTACTTCAGAACAAACTATCTTCGCCATTGTTCCTTCAACTGCAACCGGCTTCCTATTTGCTTGAAGCCAAGCCGCCTTATAGAGCATCAATTCAGCCATTTGAATATCCATATAAATATCTGCCATGTAATGCTGGAGAACCTGAATCTCTCCCAAAGGTTTACCAAAAGCTGTTCTTTGTTTAGCATATTGAACAGTATAATCCAAGATTGATTGAGCAAGACCAAGACAGAAAGCAGCAACAGTAATTCGTTCATTATTAAGTGTATCTGTCAAATGATACCAACCATTATCTACCGCTCCTATAACATTTTCTTTAGGAATCTTAACATTATCAAAAAAGATTTCACATGCGGAACAAGCCTTTACTCCGAGCTTTTTCATTTTTCGTATAGTAATTCCAGGGCTTTTTGCATCAACGATAAATAGTGTAAACCCTTTTGTGTGCTTCTCAGCATTTTTATTGGTCTTTGCAAATAAAGTGAAATAATTTGCCTTATCAGCTCCACTTATAAATACCTTTTGACCATTAACAATATAATAATCACCATCCAAAATTGCGATTGTTTTTGTGCTCCTAAGGATATCAGTACCTCCATCAGGTTCAGTTAAAGCAAGTGACCATCTATACTTTCCATTTGCTATACCTGTCAAATACTTCTTTTTCTGCTCGTGTGTTCCAAATACGTTTAAAGTATTTCCTCCAAAGCATGTGGAAGTAAGGTAAATGAAACCTGCAACAAAGAGCCCACGTGATAGTTCATTAATAATTAAAGCCTGATCAATAACATTACCTCCGAGTCCACCATATTCTTCAGGAAAGGGCATAGCCATCCATCCTAAGGAAGCCATTTTTTGCCATAGCTCATCTGGAAACTCTTCCTTTTCATCAATTTCACGGGCTAAATCAAGTGAAACCTCGTTTTTAAGGAATTTTCTAATAGTATCTCTCAACATCTCCTGTTCAACTGTAAAAGTAAAATCAAGCATAATAATATCCTCCATTAATAAAAAATTTTATTTCTTTAGTTTCCTTTTGAGCATTATAATTTCTATTATTTCTGCCAATACCTCCTCGTTTTGATTTTTTGGTAAATAAAGAAAATAAACAATTCCTCTATCTGGTTTACTTGTTTCTTTTTTATTAATAACTTTTATATCAACATAGATCGTATCACCAACAAATAAAGGCTTTTTCATTTTTGCTTCCATACCTACCATGGCCAAAAGAGAATCATCTAATATATGCAATTGAGTGAATAATCCGGCTGCAAGTGGAATTGTCATAACTCTGTCTCTTATACACATCTCCGAGCCCACGAGACTAGGCATGATCTCGTATGCCGTCTTCTGCTTGAAA
>CBFDUE010000017.1:0-34060 GCA_965613025.1 uncultured bacterium | reverse complement strand
CAGACCCCCAAAAATTAACTTAAAATAACCCATAATTACAGCTTTTTTATGAGAGCTTTGAAAAATTCAAAGCTCTCAAGATTGATCCTTTCCTAATTAGAAAAAGGTTCAAGAAAAGGTGCAATTAATATAGGGACTATCTTTTCAAAAATCTGTAATAACTTTTAAGATTGTATATAGCGGCAAGGGGGTTATGCCCTAAGAGACGATCCTTTACAGCTAAAATCGTACAGGGCGCTTTAGAGTATTTTAAAAATAGGGAGTCATGTCCCACACAAAGACCTAAGAGCACATTCAGCTCAGTCTCTTCACTATTTAAAATCATGGCCTGGAATATGGGATTGCACATGCTTTCAAACTGGCCAATGGCGATCTTTTGATGATCCTCAATCCCAAGGCTCTCTTTTGGAACCCTTCCAGCTTTACAGATAACAGATACCACCTCAAAGCCTTTATCCTTAAAGAAAGAATCCACTATCTTTGCCTCCTCCCTAAGCCCCACACAGAATGCAAGACCCAGTCTCTTAAAATTCATCCTTTTGGCAAATTCCACAATCTCTAAGATCCTGGGCTTTATGGGACGCACATATTCATACCCAAGCTCCCTGTCTGCATAACCTTCTGCCTCCTGAATGGAGCAGATTCTTGCAAATTCATGGATATCCTGTTTTTGGTATTCCCGCTGACTCTTATCCAGTATATCCCCCCTGTTAATTGTAGGGCAAGATTTTGGCCCCCTTCCCTTCTCAGATCTACATATTCTATCTGCTATATTGAAAGGGCATTGGGCGCAATCTGGTTTTGAATCACTCATTTAAAACCTCCTTTTAAATGCCTCTATCTCCATGGTAGATTTTTTAATATCTCCTCTTTACAGCAAAATAGCCTGTGTATCCTCCTTGCCTCCCGCTCACCACTTAGAAGTGCACCGTGAACTGTGCCATAATGAGCTGCATGGGTTGCCTCTCCAGTGAAAAATAGCCTATTGTATAAGGGATGGCTCAGGGCATGCCTTTCTAAATGGTCATCTTTTGTCTTTCCATAAGAGTAACTTCCCTTTGAAAAGGGATCAGAAAGCCAGCGAGTAATTATAAAATCTGATGGTTCAATGAGATCGTCCCCGAACATCTCCTTTAAGGAACTCAATGCAGTCTCATACATATCTTCTTCTTTCATATAGAGGTCCATAGATATGGCAGCCCTTCCATTTGAAAATCCCATAAGTGTGGGTAGAGGTGAGAGGGGGGAGAAATCTACCCAGTATCTAAATCCCCCATTCCCTCTATCATCTTGGGGAAGATATGTAAGCCTCTGGTGTCTTGAAGGCCAGAACCTCTCTTTAAATAAAAATACCACCTTGTTTAATACACCCCCATAGCCTATCTTTTGAATGGCATTGGTTTTGTAGTCTGGAAGAGGGGGGAAAAATTTAATGTCCCTTTTTAATACCCCTATGGGAACAGAGACTATTCCAAGCTCTGCCCCATATTTGCCTTCAGAGGTATGAAAGGTCACACCCCTTGATGTATATTCCACTGCCTCTACCACAACCCCCTTTCTAATATTTAAATCATACGATGCTTCCTGAAGCAGCTTTTCATATCCCCCTTCTATTAAGAGATTGGATTGAAATAGCTCTAAGATTCCTATCTCGTTTAGGATTAATTCATGGGAAGGTGCCCCATTTATTGCCTCCAAGAGCTCCACAACCCAATTTAAAAGGGGTAGCTCGTGGGGATTTATGCCTTGAGCTATAAGAGATCGGGCCTCTTTAAGGGTAAGGGTTCCATTTAGAGATCTATTTTTAAAAAATCTGGCAAACATCTTTAAGATTGTGCCTTTATAATTCCAGATCATTTTATAGTCTGGCATAAAATCCCCTTTGGTGTAAAACCATATTCTACCAGATGGAATAGATAACAACCTGAGAGAGGAGCTTTTGCACCACTTAACCAGAGGATTCCCCCATTTTCCATGTATCCAAGATGCGCCAAGATCACATGGAAACCCCAAGCTATGATCTGTCCATATCCTGCCCCCTATCCTTTTCCTTGCCTCCAAGAGCAGCACATCAAACCCAGAATCCTTAAGGATCCTTGCACACACAAGTCCTGAAATACCTGCTCCTACCACAACTACTTGTGGCAGATGCCCCTTTGATATGTCCTTACTGTGTAGTTTCCAGATCTTTGACATAGACTCTTAGTTGACCATTTTATATTGGGGAAAGCATTAGTGCGTCTCTTTACCTGAACTAATCTCTTCAATAAGGATTATGAGATCATCCAATTGGGATACTCTGGGTAAGTGAGCTAAATTGGGAAAATCGTTTAGATCGGATCTGGGTATCTGAGATGGAATATTGTTGTCAATTATATATGTCATCCAGACAGGTTGAATACCTAATCTCTGAGCACCCATTATATCAGGGCCAAGATCGTCTCCAACAAACAGAATCTGAGTCTCATCCACTTTAAGAAGATCAATCAGATATCTGAAGGTGAGAGGATGGGGTTTTCTATATCCTATCTGCCCTGATATTATTATTACGTCAAAGAGATTATAAAGGCCCAATCTTTCAATTAACTGTCTTGCAACATATGGATCTGTAAAATTGGTAAGAAGCCCCAGGCTGAACTTAGACCTTAGCTCTTGAAGTATCTCTATTGCAGAGGGAATGGGGGTGCAATATATGAAAAATGCTGAAAAATATGCATCCACAGCATCTGAAATTATCCTATGGAAGGGGTTTAACCTTATCCCCAATCTCCTTAGTGCATCACTTATCCAAAAGCGGTTATGGGTCTCTATTCCGGTCTTTTGGGCATTAAGGAGGTGTCTTTTAACTGCATCTGTATATAAATCTCTAAATCTATGAGGTTCAAAATCCAGTCCGTTCTGTATCAGAGAATCTGTAAGCCTTGAGTTTGCCTCCCTTAACGCTCCCTCTTTTGCAAAGATAAGGGTGTTAAATAGATCAAAACCTATTGCTCTGATATCTTTCATATATATCTTATCCTATCTCCTAAGCCCTCAATCTCCAACAGCCTTCTCTTTAGATAAACACTTCCCTGAAATCCGCCAATGCCCCCATCTGATCGTATGACCCTGTGGCATGGTATGATTATGGGAAAGGGGTTTATGGATAGCGTATTACCCACTGCCCTATATGCCTTAGGTCTTCCCATCTCCCTTGCAATGTCTCCATAAAACCTGAGTTCACCCCATGGGATTTCATGGCATATCTTTAAAACTCCCCTCTGAAACGGAGTAAATCCTTTAAGAGATTCAATATCTATATCAAATGATATCTTCTTACCCATTAAATATTGTCTAATACCCTCAATAAGCTTAATTAAGTCTGATCTTATCATCAGAGAATACCTAAAAGATTCCTCACTTTGATCTGGTTCGTTCTGATAGGGAAGCACTATCCTTCTAAGCTCTATCCCCTCTGTATCCTTTATATAGAATACGGTTATTGAACCAATGTGTGTATCAATCTTTATATTTTCAATCATATCATTTGACATATCAAAATGAAAGGCATGCTTCAAGCCTGTTAATCTTAACTTGATATAGAAGATTAAGAGATGATATAGATTTTTAAAAATTAAACAAAAAGTAAAGAGGGGAAAACATACTGGAAAAATAGTTATGGATGATAGGAAAGTAAAGGATCTGGGAGAGATTGAATTAGTGGATGAGATAAAGAGATATATTGATAAAAATAGCAAACTGAACCCTCACATAATATTGGGAATAGGTGATGATGCAGCGTCAGTAAGCGTCCCTGAAGGGTATGAAATGCTAATTACCTGTGATTCAATGGTAGAGGGAGTGCACTTTTTAAAGGATTCCTTAAGTGCATATGAAGTGGGAAGGAGGGCTGCAAATATCAATATAAGTGATATTGGGGCAATGGGAGGAGTTCCCATGGCCTCATTGGTCTCCTTAGGGCTTTATGGGGATATTAAGGTAGGAGAGATAATTGATATATACAGGGGACTTCTTGATGAGCTGAGTCCATTTAATGCAACAATAATCGGAGGAAATATCACCTCGGTTTATGAAAATATCCTTATTGATATCACCCTCTTTGGAATTGCAAAGAAGGGAAACATTGTTAAAAGAAGCACAGCCCATGTGGACGACGTTATACTCATAAGTGGATATCCCGGGGAATCTGCCGCTGGTCTTTGGCTTTTAAAGCAGGGTAAAACCACTGATCACCCATTGGTCAATAGATACAAACTGGCACAACACAGGGCAAGAGAGGCTCATGCCATAAGCAGAGAGCACCTTGTAAGCTCCATGATTGATATAAGTGATGGGCTGCTTTTGGATCTTTTAAGGATATGCAAAAGCAGTAAAGTGGGGGCAGAGATATTCAAAAGGAATATTCCCATAAGTTCCCATATAAAAGAGATCTCTGAAAGTTTCAATATGGACCCCTTTAATTTCATCTTCGGAAGGAGCGATGACTATGAACTCCTCATTACATGTCCTAAAGGAAACAGGGATAGGATAGAGGAGATATTTGATCACTACTCTGTCCCTCTGCACCATATAGGACATATTACTGAAAAATCAGAAGAGATCGTCCTGATAGATGAAAGCGGAAAGAGGCAGAAGGTTGAACCTGTGGGATGGGATCATTTAAAAGATCTCTAAAGTTTTCTCTCTTCCAGTGCCCTCTGAATCTCTTCCTGAATCCTGATTGTTGCATCTACAGGTGATCTGGCATCCCTTATGGGCCTTCCCACCACGATATAGTCAGCACCGCTCTTTATGGCATCATATGGGGTAAAGATGCGTTTTTGGTCATCTTCTTTTACCTCTGCCCCTTTCATCCTTATGCCAGGGGTAACCAGAATGAAATCATCCCCCATCTCTTTTCTGAGTAATCCCACCTCTCTTCCTGAGCATATTACCCCATCACATCCTGCATCCTTTGCAATATGAGCCTTTTTTAGCACCAAGGAGGATAGATTGCTGATATATTCATCTCTGTATCCAAGCTCACGAAGATTATCTTCGTTCATACTGGTAAGCAGGGTCACTGAGAGAATCTTTGGATGAAGGGGGTCTTGAGTCAGTTCCTCAAACAATCCATTCCCTTCATAGCAGTGAACTGTTATAAACTTTGGCCCATATCTACATGCCACCCTGTAGGCCCTCTTCATAGTCTGTGGAATGTCATGTAGCTTTAGGTCCAAAAAGATAGGTGTATCCGTCTCTTGAGCTATAATCCTTAAAATCTCAGGGCCTTCGGAGATGAAGAGCTCCAATCCTACCTTAAAGCATCCCACATACCCCTTTAAAAGTCTTACAAAGTCAATTGCCTCCTCCTTTGAGGGAAGATCTAAAGGAAATATGATCCTTTCTCTTGCCTCTTCCATCTTATAAACCCCTTTTAACCACTTTTAATGTAATCTATTGACATTTAAGAGCATGCTAATATAAGAATATCACTAAAATTTACAATTTAAAGGGGTAAGTTGTCAAAGAAAGAGGAATTTAAGAGAAAAGATCTATACCATCTCCTGAAATATATCCTCTCTTATAGACCCGATGAATATGGATTAGTCCCTGAAAGTGATGGATTTATTAAGATAAAGGAAGTGCTATGGGCTGTGCATGAAGAGGAGGGGTTTGGGTATGTAAGAAAGGGGGATATTGAAGAGGTCATAGTAAGAGAGGGGGGGTTTGAGATAAGGGATCAGTGGATAAGAGCAAACGAAAGGCACTGGACTATGAATATGGATGATAATGGCTCAGATATTGATATTCCCTCTATCCTATATACTCCCATTAGAAACAGGGCACATCTTCATGTGCTAAATAGAGGGCTGTTTTGGGGCAAAAACCAATATATCCCCCTATTTAAAACCCCTGAGTTTGCAAGACGTATAGGAAAGAGAAAAGACAAGAATCCTGTTATCCTTGAGATAATGGCTGAAAGGGCATATAGTGAGGGGCTGAGGATCATTCCATTTGGCACGATCTTTATTGCAGAGGAGATACCCAAGAGATATATCATTGGTCCTCCTGTAGATGAAAAGATACGTTTGGAAAAATTGCAAAAGGAGAGAAAACAAAAGCTTTCTGAAGAGCAAAAGAGGATAAGAGATGCCTTCAGTGCGGGGACCTTTCCCTTAAGATTGGAAGATAAGAGGGGGGCAAAGAAGAAAAAGGGCAAAAAGCCAAAGGGATGGAAAGAAGAAGCCAGGAGATGGAGAAGAAGGAATAGATAACTCTTTAAAAAGGAGAATAGATATGCGTTCCAGATGGCCATTGCTTACAGATCTATATCAACTCACCATGGTGGGAGGTTATGTAAAGGAGGGGAAAAAGGATCAGTGGGCAAACTTTGACTATTTCTTTAGAAAGGTGCCTGACAATGGCGGATTCTGTATTATGGCAGGGCTTGAAGATCTGATAGACTACATTCAGAATCTGAGATTCAGTGAAGAGGAGCTTTCCTTCTTAGAAAGCCTAAGGCTCTTTTCAGAAGATATATTAGACTATTTTAAGAACTTCAAATTTTCTGGTGATATTTGGGCCATACCAGAGGGAAATGTGGTATTTCCCCATGAGCCATTGATCAGGGTAACTGCTCCTCTTCCTGAGGCACAGCTAATAGAGACCACCCTTTTAAATATTATGAATTTTCAGATACTTATAGCTACAAAAGCAGCAAGGATAAGATGGGCAGCCCAGGGAGATACCGTGATTGACTTTGGCCTCAGAAGAGCTCATGGCCCAGATGGAGCACTCATGGCAACCAGGGCTGCATATATAGGAGGAGTAGATGGAACAAGCAATGTCCTTGCAGGTATGATCTATGGGATACCTGTAAGGGGAACACATGCCCACTCTTGGGTAGAGAGCTTCCCTACTGAGCTTGAATCCTTCAGGTCCTATGCCAGGGTATATCCTGAAAATGCCATACTGCTTGTGGATACATATGATACCCTGAAGATGGGGCTTCCAGATGCCATACAGGTAGGAAAAGAGCTAAAGGAGAAGGGATATAGACTGAGGGGGATAAGACTTGACAGTGGGGATCTTGCCTATCTAAGCAAAGAGTCACGCAGGATGCTGGATGAGGCAGGCTTTAATGATTCCATAATTGTGGGATCAAGCGATCTTGATGAATGGATAATAGAGAGTCTTAAAAGACAGGGAGCCAAGATAGATGTTTGGGGAGTAGGGACAAGGCTTGTTACCTCCTATTCCTGCCCTGCGCTGGGAGGGGTATACAAGCTCACTGCGCTTGATGAGGACGGAAATAAGATGGTTCCAAAGATAAAGATCTCTGACAATCCTGAAAAGATCACAAATCCAGGGCTTAAAAAGGTGATAAGGGTATATGATAGAAATGGTCAGATGAGGGGTGATGTGCTCTTTCTGGAAGAGGAGGATTACAGAAAGAGACGGCTGCTCAAAGTATATCATCCTCATTACAGCCATGTATTTAAGGTCTATCCCATGCATTTTGAATTTAAAGAGATGATGATTCCGATATTTTCAAAAGGAGAACTGGTATATAAGAGTCCAGATATACACTCAATCAGAGAGAAGACCCTGAAAAACTTGGAGAGCCTTGATCCTGCATATAAGAGATTTCAGAATCCCCATACCTATCATGTAAGTCTGAGTCCAAAGCTATTCAAGGTAAAGCAGAAGCTGCTCATGAAGGCAACTAAGGAGCTTAGGGGATGAGATGAATCGTAAATATATCCTTTAACGCCTGCGGGAAAACACATACTTTTCGTCTCTGATCTTTAGTGTCTTTACCTTTAAAAGCATTTTTCTTAAAAGCCCTTTCTCCCTTTTAAATATCACCCTTATATAATTATCGGTAACTCCCTCCAAGAATCCCGGAAACTTTTTACTTTCCTGCTCCACCACCACATTAAATTCCTTGTTAAGACAGCTTCTGAGGAATCCAAGCCTCTTTTCCTTAGATAATTTAAGAAGTATCTGTGATCTATGGTGTTGAATCTCATATGGAATCTTACCATCCATATGGAAGGCCTCTGTGCCCTTTCTGTCCGAATATATAAACACATGAAGATAGGAGATAGGAAGCTCTTTTAGTAGATTAAACGTGTTTTTAAACGCATTTTCATCTTCACCTGGAAATCCCACCATCACATCTACTCCGATGGATATATCAGGTATCCTGTAAGTGATATATTGTATCTTTTCTCTAAAATAGGAGCTGCTATAGGATCTATTCATCCTCTTTAAGATCTCATCATCTCCACTCTGAAGGGGAATATGAAGGTGTCGGCAAAGCCAGGGTTCGTTTAGGATCATCTCTATCAACTCATCCTGAATCTCGGTCAATTCCAATGAGCTTAACCGTATTCTCAAAGGCAAATTCTCCCTCTTTATTCTCTTAAGAAGCCTTAGAAGTGTCCAATCCCCAATCATATCCCTTCCATATCTTCCAAGATGAACACCGGTTAACACCACCTCTTTAAATCCCGCACCAGAGAATCTTCTAAGCATCTCAATCACCTTTTCAGGTGAAAGGCTCCTGATCGGACCCCTTGCATAGGGAACAATACAGTATGAACAGAAGGAATCACACCCATCCTGAATCTTTAAAAATGCCCTGCTCTTGACATTAAATCCCTCTACAGGACAACTCCAGTTGGTGCTAAAACCCACCTTTGAGTATCTATTAGGATCCTTGAGTCTTCCCCCATCTAATATCTCATCCAGGATGTCTTTATATTCATTTCCCAATACAAGATCTAATCCCTCAATACCCTCCAGCTCTTGGCCATAAACCTGTGCATAGCACCCGATAGCTATTACAAGTGCCCCTCTCCTTTTACCCCTTATAGCCCTTCTAATAGCCTGTCTGGATTGATGGGATGCCTTTTGTGTTACAATGCAGGTATTAATGATGATAATTTGAGCCTCTTCAATATTTATAGCCTCTTTCCAGCCTCTTTTTAACAGTCTGCTTGAGATACATTGGGATTCATAGTGATTTACCTTGCAACCTAAGGTGATGATCTTAAAGGATCTATTCTCCATCAGGGAACTATGCTCTTGTTAAATCTCACCTCCATTGCCTTTACTGGACAGAGAATCACACATAGCTCACATGCACTGCATTTTTCACTGTCAAATATCACTTCCATCTCCGGTCTTTTGATATAGAGAGCGGAAGTGGGACATACTGCGGTACAGGCACCGCAGTGAAGGCACTTCTCTTCATCCCTTCTTATATCCTGGCCTATGTCTTCAACCTTTACTCCCAGCCCTTTAAGGTATCTTATACCCTTTTGAAAGTTCTTCTTATGACCGCTTAGCTCCATAACCATATATCCCTCTTTTCTTGGATATATGGTTGCCTTGAGTATGTTGAATGTGAGATCAAACTTCTTTGCCAGATTAATCACCACGGGCTGATCAGCAAGCTCTGCAGGAAACCTAAGCGATATCATCTTCTTATACATATCTTTCCCCCCCTCCTTATCTTAGCTCTTTTATGGCCTTTTCAAAGCCCGGAAGGGCACCCTCTATCACCCTTTCACTTACACAATATGCGATTCTGAAATGCCCAGGGCCTCCAAAACCAGAACCGGGAACCACAAGTATGTTCTCTTCCTGTAGCCTTCTTACAAATTCAACATCGTCTTCTATGGGTGATCTGGGAAAGAGATAGAATGCCCCCTGAGGTCTTGTAAACTCATATCCAAAGCTCTCAAGGGCATCACACAGGAGATCCCTTCTCCTCTTATATATGGAGATATCCACACTCTCATCCAGAAGCTCCTTTATGGCCCTCTGCATAAGAGCAGGGGCATTTACATATCCAAGGATCCTGTTTGAAAGCACTAATCCTGCCCTTATCTTCTCTCCATCGCTGATCTCCGGATGGACTGCCACATATCCGATCCTCTCCCCAGGAACAGAGAGATCTTTGGAAAAGGAGGTAACCACAAAGCTCTCCTTATAGTATTTAAATATACTGGTGACCTTTACCCCATCATATACGATCTTCCTGTAGGGCTCATCTGAGATAAGGTATATGGGATGCCCCAGGCTCTTACTCTTATCCCTTAGAAGATTTCCAAGAGCTTCTATCTCTTCCTCAGTATATACCTTGCCAGTGGGATTATTAGGTGAATTAATGAGCACTGCCTTTGTCCTTTCTCCCAGATTCTTTTCAAGGAGATCAAGATCAAGGGAAAAGTCCTCTTTTGTCTTTACAAGCACAGGCACACCACTATGATTTTCCAGATAGAAGTTGTATTCCACAAAATAAGGGGATGGTATAACCACTTCATCCCCTGGATTCAGAATGGTTCTGAAGACCACATTAAGCCCCCCACCTGCACCAACTGTCATAACGATATCTGCCGAGGAAAATTGAATATTATTTAATCTGCTTAGATATTCAGCTACCGCCTGCCTGGTATCTTCAAGCCCTGCATTTGGC
The DNA here is from genome assembly GCA_965613025.1 of uncultured bacterium. Classification (GTDB taxonomy): domain Bacteria; phylum Desulfobacterota; class DSM-4660; order Desulfatiglandales; family JALVMZ01; genus CAYTXJ01. The sequence goes on along the minus strand of CBFDUE010000017.1, from coordinate 23,589 downwards.
ATATATCCGTGTCTTCCGGGAGTTGAATCCTGAAGCAGCCTCTTCAGTGCTTCCTTAAAACTTTCAGGTGGTTCGAGATCGGGGTTTCCTAAGCTAAAATCAAATACCTTATCGGCTCCATAGATCCTTTTTCTCCTCTGCCCCTCCTCAAACATCTTTCTGATCCATGAGGATCTTTCAATTGCCTGATCTATCTTATCTGAAACACCCATAAGCCCCTCCCACAATTAATTATATTAGACAGTGTGTGATTTTTTTTTATGCTTGTCAATCCATCTTAACAAGAATCAGTTTTTTAAAGACTTTTTACTCTTCATGTATTATATTCATATATGATGCAAGAAATCAGGGTTATTACCACTCCACATAGGATGAAGACAAAGAGGATATATGTGGGAGATGTCCCCATTGGGGGTGGAGCGCCCGTAGTGGTTCAGTCCATGACAAATACTCCAACTACTAATGTAAAAAGGACTCTTGAACAGATCCGTGCTCTAAGAGATGCGGGCTGTGAGATAGTCAGGGTTGCAGTTCCCAGTATGGATTCCATTAAGCCCTTCTCTGAGATCGTATCTAAATCTGATATACCTGTTATAGCCGATATACATTTTGATCCTCAAATTGCTCTCCATGCCATAAGGGCCGGTGCAAAGGGTATCAGGATAAACCCTGGAAATATTTCAGGAAGGTCTTCACTTAAAAAAATTCTACGAGAGGCAAAGAACTTTTCCATACCCATAAGGATAGGTATAAATTCAGGTTCCCTTCCAAAGGAGATATTAAAAAGATATGGTCATCCCACACCTGAAGCCCTCGTGGATGCAGCAATTCACTATATACGGATATTTGAAGATATGGATTTCTCTGAAATTAAATTATCCCTTAAATCATCCAGTGTCCTTGATACAATCAAGGCATATGAGATGATAAGCGAAAGAACAGACTATCCTCTACATCTGGGTATAACCGAGGCTGGCCCCATTGTGCAGGGGACAGTTAAGAGCTCCATTGGAATTGGGATTCTGCTTTTAAAAGGAATCGGTGATACCATACGGGTATCGCTTACAGCAGATCCTGTGCAGGAAGTGAAGGTGGCATATGAGATACTTCGGGCAGTGGGGCTCAGACAATATGGCCCTGAGATAATCTCATGCCCTGTCTGTGGCAGGTGTGAGATAGATATTATGGGGCTGGTCAATCAGGTCTGTGAAGGTATAAACGGTATAAAGGCACCAATCAAGGTTGCCATTATGGGATGTGTGGTAAATGGCCCTGGAGAGGCAAGGGAGGCAGATGTGGGAGTGGCTGGTGGCAGAGGAAAAGGGATACTGTTTAAGAAGGGAGAGGTGATAAGAAAGATTCCTGAAGGGGATCTTGCTCGTGTGTTGATCAATGAGGTAAAAGAGATGGAAAAATCTTATCAGAGGGAGGTTCTGCGAAGATGAGGTATTCCAAATACTTTATACCTACCCTAAAGGAGGCACCTTCTGATGCTGAAATTATAAGCCATAAGCTGATGCTGAGGGCAGGGCTTATAAGAAAGCTCTCTTCCGGAATCTATACATATCTACCTGTGGGGTTGAAGGTCATTCGAAAGGTAGAAAACATAATAAGGGAAGAGATGGACAGAGCCGGTGCCATAGAGCTTCTTATGCCAGGTGTTCAGCCTGCAGAGATCTGGCAGGAAAGTGGCAGATGGGAGCACTATGGAAAGGAGCTTTTGCGATTTAAAGACAGAAATGGGAGGGATTTCTGTCTTGGCCCTACCCATGAAGAGGTGATTACAGATCTGGTAAAAAAAGAGATACGCTCCTATAGACAGATGCCTGTAAATTTCTATCAGATCCAGACTAAATTCAGGGATGAGATAAGACCCAGGTTTGGGATAATGAGATGCAGGGAATTCATAATGAAGGATGCATATAGCTTTGATGTGGATGAAAAGGGAGCAGAGAGGAGCTATGAGATCATGTATGATACATATTGTAATATCTTTAAAAGATGCGGCCTGAAATTCAGGGCTGTTGAGGCTGATACCGGAAGTATTGGAGGCACATTTTCCCATGAATTCATGGTTCTTGCAGATACAGGTGAAGACCAGATCGTTAATTGCACTGCCTGTCCATATGCTGCAAACATTGAAAAGGCAGAGGTTGTGGATCATTATGAATCTGAAGCGCATTCCCAGAGACTACTCCCCTATGAAGAGGTCCATACTCCGGATGTAAAGAGTGTGGATGAGGTAAGTGAATTTTTAAACATAACATCAAAGGAGCTGGTTAAGACATTGATAATCAAGACCGATGGTGATGTTGTAGCAGCACTTATCAGGGGGGATCATGAGCTCAATCCCATTAAGCTAAAAAATCTCTTGGGAGCCCAGGAGCTTGAACTTGCAGATCCCCTCTTAGTGGAAGAGATAACCCATGCTCCTATGGGATTTGCAGGGCCAGTGGGCCTGAATATAAAGATAATTGCAGATAACGCCATAAAGGGGATGAAAAATTTTGTAACCGGTGCAAACAAAAAGGATACACATCTTAAAAACGTAAATCTTGATAGGGACTTCAAAGTGGATACATTTGCCGATATAAGGATTATAACCCCTGAAGATAGATGCCCTAAGTGTGGCGGAGAGCTTCACTTTGGAAGGGGAATAGAGGTAGGGCATATCTTCAAATTGGGCACAAAATATAGTGAAGCCATGGGAGCACTCTTCTTAGACAGAGATGGCAAAGAGAAACCCATTGTTATGGGCTGTTATGGGATAGGTGTGGGAAGGACAGTTGCAGCCGCCATTGAACAGAATCATGACAAGGACGGCATCATCTTTCCCATACCCATAGCACCTTTTGAAGTGATAGTTGTGCCTGTGCAGATGCATGAAAGCAGAGTCTCAGAAGTGGCAGAGAGGATATACAAAGAGATGAAAGATTCGGGGATTGATGTCCTGATTGATGACAGAGACCTGAGGGGAGGTGTAAAATTTAAGGATGCTGATCTCTTAGGTATCCCACTTAGGGTAACGGTGGGAAAAAGGGGCCTTGAGGAAGATATGGTGGAGATAAAGTTAAGGAAAGATAAAGAGCCCTTTTCTGTTCCCTTGTCAAACGTGTCTTCAGTTATAAAGGAAAAGATAGAAGAGCTGTATGGTAAGGCTAAATGATATAATTGACAATCTCCTCAGCTACAATCCAAAGGCAGATGTAAGGCCCATTGAAAAGGCATATGTCTATTCAGCAAAGGTCCATCAGGGACAGATAAGACTCTCTGGACTCCCCTATCTCTCTCACCCCTTAGAGGTTGCATATATCCTTACCAAGATAAAGATGGATGTGACAACCATCACCTCTGGACTTCTCCATGACACATTGGAAGATACCCAGGCAACCTATGAGGAGCTGGAAAAGCTCTTTGGAAGCGAGGTGGCACAGATCGTTGAAGGAGTAACTAAGATAAGCAAGATGAAATTTGCCAGTCATGAGGAGAGACAGTCTGAAAACATGAAGAAGATAATCCTTGCAATGGCAAATGATATCAGGGTCATAATAGTTAAGCTGGCTGATAGACTACACAATATGCAGACCTTAGGATATCATCCTCCTGAAAAGCAGAGGGCCATTGCAAGGGAAACTCTGGACATATATGCACCAATTGCAGGAAGACTTGGAATATATTGGATAAAATCACTTCTTGAAGACTTGTGTCTATATTATTTAGAGCCTGAGATATACGAAAAGATAAAGCAGGATATTGCAGAGAGAAAGGGTTACAGAGAAAAGTTCATAAAGGATGTAATCACACTTCTTGAGGGAAAACTCAAAGATGCAGGAATTGAAGCTACCATAAAGGGAAGACACAAGCATTTCTATAGCATATACAGAAAGATGAAGGAGCAAAATCTGAGTGTAAATGAGGTATATGACATTATAGCATTCAGGGTTATTGTAAATACAGTAAAGGAGTGTTATGAGACACTTGGGCTTGTCCATTCCATGTGGCCCCCTATACCTGGCAGAATAAAGGACTATATATCCATGCCAAAGGAAAACCTATATCAGTCCCTCCATACCACTGTAATAGGCCCTCTGGGACAGAGAATGGAGATACAGATTCGCACCTGGGAGATGGATAGAATCGCAGAAGAGGGAATAGCAGCTCACTGGAAATATAAAGAGGGTAAGGGTAAGACCACTGAACAGGAAGAGGAATACTTTAAGTGGCTAAGGCAACTATTGGAGTGGCAGAAGGATCTGAAAGATCCCAAGGAATTTATGGAATCTGTAAAGCTGGAACTCTATCCAAACGATGTCTATGTCTTTACTCCAAAGGGTGAGGTAAAGAAGCTCCCCAGGGGTTCTACACCAGTTGATTTTGCATACAGCATTCACTCAGAGATAGGAGACAGATGCATACAGGCCAAGGTAAACAACAGGCTTGTTCCGCTGGACTATAGACTTAGAAACGGAGACATTGTTGAGATTATAACGTCTCCGAAACAACATCCCAGAAGGGATTGGCTTGATTTTGTTCAAAGCTCAAGGGCAAAGGCAAAGATACGGCAGTGGATAAGAAAACAGGAAAAGGAAGAGAGTATCTCTATCGGAAGGGAACTCATTGAAAAGGAGCTTGAACTTGCAAAGATACAGATCGGCAATCTGATGGAAAGCGACCAGCTAAGACAGGTTGCAGAGGAGTTCTCCTTTTCCTCTGTAGAAGACCTACTTGCCAATGTGGGCTGGGGAAAGATATCTCCAAGACAGGTTATCGGAAGGCTCAGACCAAAGATACAGAGTGAAAGACTTGCAGGTGGAATCTTCAATAGGGTGGTTTCCCGTCTTAAAAAGAGGCATACCCATGGAATTAAGGTAAGGGGCGTGGACAATGTGCTTATCAGATTTGCCAACTGCTGTAGTCCCATACCGGGAGAGGATGTTGTAGGCTATATAACCAGGGGAAGGGGAGTAACCATTCACAAAAAGGGATGCAGACACATTCTGGATGCTGAAAAGGAACGGCTGGTGGATGTGCTATGGGAACCCTCAGATGAGGATCTGTATCAGGTAAAATTAAAGGTTACTTCCAAAGACAAAAAGGGAATACTTGCAGAGATAAGCTCCATAATAAGTAAGAAGAATGCCAATATCTTGGAGGCAGATATAAAAACAACCCCTGATAGAAAAGGAATATCTGTCTTCACCTTAGAGGTTGAAAACTATAGACAGCTTCAAGATATAATGAGCTCTATAAAAAGAATCAAAGATATATTAATTGTGGAAAGGATATAAGTTATGGTTTTATAACTCTTCCCGATTTAATACAGGAGGTGCAGACCCTGATTCTTACCACCCTCCCATCTTTAACTGCCCTGACCCTTTGAAGATTGGGATACCACCTCCGTTTGGTCCTGTTATTGGCATGGCTTACATTATGACCTACCTGCACCCCTTTTCCACATATCTCACATCTACGTGCCATCCTATTCTTCCTCCAAAATATTAGTCTCTATAGATGAAAAGGCAATTATAATTATTAAAAGATAAATGGCAAGGAATTTTATCATCTCTTTTCCTGCCAGAAAGGTGCCTTTCTGGCAGGAAAAGAGGCTTAGATTATCCAAATACTACCTCATCACCATTTCCCACATAGAGCTTACTCTTTGATCCATATCTTCCTGTGCCTTTGACCACGGGATATCCCAGCTCAATCATCATCTTAACAGCAGGAAGCCCTGTGCAGTGATTACAGGCGATCTTTTTGAAACCATATTTTGCCATACCCCTTACCATTCGCTCTCTTTTGGGATTCATTGGGCCAAAGGGTGCAATATGAAGCCCGCCATATACACCATACATCCTATCTGCACCTAAGATCTTTTCCTTTGCAAAGTCTGCAAAGGTAAGTATGGTCTGATGACAGCACCCCGTAACACATACTATTCCTTTGTCTTTAATATTAAAGTACAGGGACTGCTCACCCCTTACCCTGATAATAATTGGAAGATCAAAACATACAGCAACACATCCATCGTAGAGCCTGTTTATGGTTCCAGGCCGTGTCTGAACTAACTCTCCTCTATGGGTAATTCTGTTTCTTGCACTGGGGACAATATATTCTGCACCCCTTATAAAATGCATTCCTTCAGGATAAAAGGTGCTTGGAATTATTATCTTGATTTCAGGATTATACTTGAGCACGGTTTCAAGACCCCAGAAATGATCCAGATGCTCGTGGGAAATAAATAGGAATTCGATCTCACCATCTTCAAGCATCTTATCAACTCCTTCTCTCTTGAATGCCTGATCCATATAATAAGGGTTCCATCCAGTATCTATCAGAAATTTGTGATGAGTGCCATCCAGCATCTCCACATCTATAAGAGAACAACTCCCAGCAGCATTTGAAGGATCCCAGGGGATTATCCACTGACTTGTCTTTGGCCCCCCTGCCGCCTTCATCTGAGAGATGAGCTTTTTGGAGTCAAACCATCCAACCTCAGAGATGCACCTTATCCTAAGGCTCTTACACTGACCTATATCATATTTACCAGAGGCCAGTGCCTTAAGTGGCTCAAAAAAGCTCACTCCACCCATACCAAGCAGGGTTCCCCCTGCAACCATGAATTTTAAAAAGTCCCTTCTCTTTAATTCATTCATATCTTTTCCCCCTTTTTAAAAGGTCTTTAATTAAATTTAGAGATATGAAGAGAGCCTCTCCCAGATCCTTTTGATCTCCAAAGATGAAGCAGAATCAGGTGCATATTCCATAATAGTCTTACCATTTACCATGGCATCTGTAAATGTCATATCAAAGGGAATCTCTCCGATAAATTCCGCCCCTTTACGCTTAGATATCTCTATTATCCTCTCCCTGTTTTTCAGATTGATATCAGACTTATTTATACAGAGAAGCGGAGGGACCCTAAAGTGATGGGAAAGCTCAACTATCCTTTCAAAATCGTGGATCCCTGAAATGGTAGGCTCTGTCACAATCAGAACTGCCTTAGCACCCCCAATTGAGGCAATCACTGGACACCCTATCCCAGGTGGCCCATCTGTAATTATGAAATCCACCCCCTTTTCCTTAGCTACCTCCCCTGCCTTCTGTCTTAAGAGTGTAACCAGCTTTCCAGAATTCTCCTCTCCTGGATCAAGATGGGCATAGAGAAAAGGGCCAAACCTGGTCTCTGATATGAACCACCTGCCACATATGCGGTCTACAAAGTCAATGGCATTTTCAGGACAGAAATAATGGCACACACCGCATCCTTCACACGATATGGTATCTACTGAGAAGTCTTCATCTATGGCATCCCATTTGCAGAGCTCTCTGCAGAGTCCACACTCTGTGCATCTGTCCCTTAAGATTACCGGCTCATGACCGCTTATAAATTCATGCTCTTCCAGTATCTTTGGTGAAAGAAGAAGGTGAAGATCTGAGGCATCCACATCTGTATCCACAATTATCTTATCTGAAATTAGATGGGAAAGGGCTCCCACAATGCTTGTCTTTCCCGTTCCCCCCTTTCCACTTATAACTACAAGTTCACTTGCCATTTCCCTCTCCTTGCAATATCTTCTTTATCTTGCCAAACAGCTCTTCAAATCTCTCTTTCCAGCTATCCATAGCACTTACCAATGCAGTTCCTTCAGAGTAGAGCTCCAATATTCTTCTATCAAAGGGAATCTCAAGCAGAATCGGGATCTCCTTCTCTTTTGCATACTCTTTTACACCGCTATCTCCCACATCGGCCCTATTTATCACTAAGGCACATGGAATCCCGAGTATCTCAACCACCCTGTGGACGATCTTAAGATCAAACAGGCCAAAAGGGGTGGGCTCTGTAACTAATAGGACAAAATCCACACCTTTAATCGCCTCAACCACAGGACAAGAACTTCCAGGTGGAGCATCTATTATGGTTATAGAAGAATCATCCGCTCTCTTCCTCACCTCCCTTATAAGAGGCCCATCCATGGCCTCTCCTATCCTCAAACGTCCGTGCACAAAGCGGATACCATCTGCAAAGCCCTCCTCAATTATTCCCAGCTCCCTATCACCTTCAGATATGGCACGCTGAGGACATACCTCAAAACATCCTCCACAGCTATGACATAGCTCATGGAAGGTAAGCACCCTATCAGCTATTAGCACTATGGCCTTAAACTGACATATCTCCTGACACTTTCCACAGAGATTGCAGAGATTCTCATCCACCTCTGGAACAGGAACCTTAACAACCTCACTTCGCTCTATCTCAGGCCTTAAAAAGAGATGGGCATCTGGCTCATCCACATCGCAGTCTAAAAATTGGACATCTTTTCCGATAGTGAGGGCCAGATTGGTTGCAACCGTAGTCTTTCCTGTTCCTCCCTTTCCACTTGCAACCGCTATAAGCATGAATATAACCTTCCCTTAGATCAATGGTAGTCGTGAGTGCCTGATACAACCTCAATCCCTGTCTTCTCCTTTATCAGAGCTGAAATCTCTTCAGGTTTAAAATAGGGGCAGGTGGGAACAGAATTGACAAGACAGGAGCTCAGATATATCTTATCAGGCCTGATATCTGTTAATTTCATTGCCATATTCAGATTAGAAATAAGAGGCCTTCCAGGGCATTCACACTTGATAAATGATACGACCTGTGAAGGCTCATTAAAATTTCCTTCACCAAGGGCAGCTGCCTTAAGACACCGCCACTCTCCCGGGCAGCCATACCCACTGTCCATATATGCACCACATCCTATTATCATTACCTTTTCCATATGCACCCTCCTTTTTAAAGATTCTATTCCCTTTTCATAGTTGTTCCACACTTAGGGCATTTGATATCCCTGCATGGAACCCCTCTCTTATGAGGCTCTCTATTACCACAGCCTGGACATACACAATACCCACCAGGCCCCCTCTGTGATTCAGAGCCCCTGTCTCTTTCTCTCTGCCTTTGAGTATTCCTTTCTTGCACCCCTTTTTCCTCTCTTTCGTGATCTTAATGATCACACACATTTTCACCTGTAACTAAGGTATCATTTAGATATTGCTCAACAAGCTCTTCAGGACTCATTGAAGGTGCACCCACTACCACCTCTATACCAAAATCTCTAAAAAAGCCCTGTGCCCTTGAACCCATTCCACCTGCAATTACCACATCCACCCCCAATCCCTTAAGCCAGCGAGGTAGGAGACCAGGTTCATGGGGCGGAGGAGTATGGGAAGTGGTCCTTGTTATCCTGCCCCCCTCTGTCTCAATCAGGGCAAATTGATCACTATGTCCAAAATGGGAACACAACTTTCCATCCCGAATGGGCAAAGCAAATACCTTTCTACCAGATATTCTCTTTTCCTCCTTTTTGCTCTCTTCTATCTTGCCCTCTTCTTTTACCTTCTCTGCTCCAGAAGTTACCTCTATTATCTGATCCACCATCCTGTTAAACTCCTTAGAGAATGGAAGATTCTCCTCATTCCAGATACCTAAGGAACCCCTGTCTCCATACTCTAAAAACTCAGGTTCAATGGGAAGGGATGCCAGAAGCCTTATCCCTTCTCTCTGGGCAAGCTCTTTCCCCCCCTCCTTCTTGAAAAGATCGATACTCTTACCACAATAAGGGCAATTGAGTCCGCTCATGTTCTCCACAAGCCCTAAGATTTCCATATGCACCTGTCTGCAGAAGTTTATGGACTTTCTTACATCTGCAAGGGAGATCTCCTGAGGAGTGGTGACAATAATTGCCTTTGCATCATTTATGACCTGAGCCACAGTAAGGGGTTCATCACCTGTGCCAGGGGGGGAATCAATTATTAGATAGTCAAGGGGTGACCAGAGTATATCTGCTATAAACTGTTTTATAACTCCTATCTTAAGTGGACCCCTCCAAATGGTTGCCACATCTCTGTTTGGGCCCATAAGCACCTCAATGGATATCACCTCCAGATTGGGTAGAAAGGTCACAGGTCTGAGCTTTCCAGGATGAGGTGGTGCCTCTACCGAACCCCTTATTCCAAGAAGCCGAGGAATACTTGGGCCGTGGAGATCCACATCCATCAGACCCACCCTAAGTCCCTTCCTTGCAAGCATAACAGAAAGAAGCGCTGATATACTGCTCTTTCCAACTCCTCCTTTACCACTCATAACCAGGATCTTGTTTTTGATCCTCTTGAGGGTATCTCTGATTTCCATCTCCTGAATCTTTAGATCACTTTGTGCTGTTGAATGCATGGAACAAGAATGACCTTTCTCTTTCATGACTAACACTCCCCCTTATTTCTTCTTTTACACCATATATTTCTAAATCCATACCTATAACAATTGCCATTAAATCCGGGCATAAAGAATTTAGGATGAAACAGCCTTCCCTCTAAGAAGGCATCCAGCACATCCTGGACCTTTCCCATTATACCAAATAGGACCTGAATACGGGATCTTCTAAGCCCATCTAAGAAGGGCCTTGATATGGCCCCACATATAAGCACATCAATTTCGCTATCTCTTAAGAGAAGTATCCTCTTCCATATACTTGAATTTTCTAAATTAATATGGGTCCTGGATATCTCCCTGTCCCCATCCAGCTCCACCACCAAAAGGGTAGATGCAGTATCCATAACAGGAGATATCCTTTCATTCCATATGGGAATCCCTATCTTCACATCCGTTCCTCTTATACCCAATGGCCAGTTACATTAGGCCCACTTGCCTTCTGATATCTTCCATTTTTAAATTCCTCTATCACATCCTTTACCCTACCCTTTACCCCCACATATACATCCACACCAGAGGCAGTGAGCACCTGAAATGCCTTGGGACCGCAGTTGCCTGTAAGAACAGCATCAGGACCGTATTTAAGGACATTTTGGGCAGCCTGGATCCCCGCACCCTGCGGAAGATCCAGGCTCTGAACATTATCTACCGGCTCAAATTCTCCACTTTCTGTATCCAGCACTATAAAATACCTCGCCCTTCCAAAGCGGGGATCCACTTCGGAATCCAGATCCTTACCTTGAGATGATATCACCACCTTCATAAGGCCTCTCCTTTATGCCTGAGCCTGTTTTGTTTCTAACTCTCTAAGCCTCTCTTCTATAGCATTTAGCTCCTCTCTGAGTGCCTGGGCCTCATCTTTTAAGATCTCTTTTTCCTCCTTAGGTCCAAAAAAGGAGCCAAACGGAAATGTCCATGGCCCCCAGCCAAGCCATCTTCCAAACCATCTCCATCCTCTACCTCTGCCTCTACCAAAACCAGGGCCCCAGACACCCCAGCCCCATCCAAAGCCATATCTCCAGAATCTCCTGCCCCATGGGGTACAGAGCCCCATACCTCTTCCTGTCATAGGACCCATACCCAATGGTCCTGTGCGGTCAAGGCCTGGCATAATATCACCTCCATATTTCAAAATTTTCATTTAAGGATCCAGCATAAGCTGTGCCAAAGTTTAAGATCTTATAATTTATTGAAATTACGAACATTTTTAATAGCTAAAAAATCAGTAATAAACAGAGCCATTCGAAATATATTGCAAAAATGCAATTTGCAATTCACTTTATTAAATAATATTTTTATAATTTCAAATTATTACCTTATACATTGCAAAAATGCATTAATTAGAAAAATATTGCCAAAATGCAATATTAAAGAGGTATCACGATATTCAATCTCTTTATCTTTCTCCAGAGGGTGGTGGGGTGGATACCTAAGTAGGTGGCGGTTTTCTTCCTGTTCCAGTTGTGCCTTTTTAATGCCTCCTTAATGAACTCCCTTTCAAGCTCTTTTAGATCTCTTAAATCCTTCTGAAACTTCAACCCTTCCTTTTCCCTTAGAAATTCAGGGAGGTCCTTTATATCAATAAATCTTCCGTTACATACCACCACTGCATATTCAATTATGTTTTCAAGCTCCCTTATATTTCCTGGATAGTCATAGGCCATAAGCACTGACATGGCATCTGGGGTAACTCCCGTAATATCCTTTGCAATAATTCGGTTAAACCTCTCGATGAAGTGTTCAATCAGAAGAGGAATATCCTCTTTTCTATCTCTGAGTGGGGGAAGTTTTATCTTTACCACATTTATCCTAAAATAGAGATCTTCTCTAAATTTTCCCTCCCTTACCAGTGCCTCCAGATCCTTATTGGTGGCAGCAATGAATCTTACATCCGCCTTCTCTGTTGCGGTGCCACCTAAGGGTTCATAGATCCTGTCCTGGATTAGTCTCAAAAGCCTTACCTGAAGTGCAGGAGAGGTATCACCTATCTCATCCAGAAAGAGGGTTCCACCCTGGGCAAGGGCAACTCTTCCAGGTTTGTCCCTCTTTGCATCAGTAAATGCCCCCTTTTTGTATCCAAACAGCTCTGATTCAAGCAGGGTATCTGGTAGGGCCCCACAGTTTATGGTTATGAAAGGACCGTCTTTTCTGGGACTCATGGAATGGATCGCCTTAGCAAAGAGCTCCTTCCCTGTGCCACTTTCTCCTGCGATAAGCACGGTGGTATCGGTTTCAGCAACCTTTTCAAGAATATCAAATATCCTCTGTATCTCTCTGTTTTTACTTACAATATCATGGAAGGTCTGTTTTCCTTTTAGCTCTTTTCTAAGGGCCTCTACCACACTTAGATCCCTAAATGTCTCAACTCCCCCAACCACCTCTCCCTTTTCATCCATTAAAAGGGCTGTGGAGATACTTATGGGAATCCTGTCCCCCTTTGAATTAAGTATGAATATGGGGCTATCTATTATGGGATGGCCGCTTTCCATGGTCTCTCTTAATGCACATCCCTTCTCGCATATACTTGCCCTAAAGACTTCCCAGCAGTATCTGCCTATCGCATCCCTTTTATTAATCCCTGTAATTCTCTCTGCGGCCTTATTAAAGGAGGTGATCTTCCATGATCTGTCCACAGTAAATACACCATCTGCAATGCTATTTAGAATTATCTCAGTATAGTTTTTTGATTCATCAGCCATAGGTATCAGTCTTTGTCCCTGTATCTATCTTTAATGGAAAGGATCTGATCTATGATCTTAAAGAAGGCGTCCACCACTTCAGGGTCAAAGTGGGAACCCCTTTCTTCTTTTATAATTTTGAGTGACTTCTCTACAGGATAGGGTTCCTTATAGGGACGCTTGCTTATAAGTGCATCAAAGACATCAGATATAGCCACAATTCTTCCTGCCAGAGGGATCTCTCTTCCTTTTAGCCCTCGTGGATAGCCCTTTCCGTCCCATCTTTCATGATGGGTAAGGGCAATTATCTCGCCCAGCTTCAGAAAACCTGACTCAGCTCCATGAAGAATCTCAGCTCCTATCAGGGTGTGTCTCTTCATTATCTCAAATTCCTCTGGAGTAAGTCTTCCAGGTTTAAGAAGTATATGATCAGGAATGCCGATCTTTCCAATATCGTGCATTGGAGTAGCATATAGGAGGGCTTCAGCAACCTTATCGCCCAACCCCATCTCCTTTGCAATAGCAGCAGCATAATTACTTACTCTCATGATATGTTGCCCTGTCTCTTCATCTTTGTATTCCGCTGCCTTGGATAGTCTATAGATTGTATCAAGCGAAAGCCTCTTTATCTTTTCAAATGCCTTTCTGAGTTCCTTTGTCCTCTCTTTTACCTCCTCTTCAAGCCTCTTCTGATACTCTTTCATATGATCATTATATTCCTTGACCTTAAGAAGTGATTTTACCCGTGCCCTTAACTCTGTCTTATCCACAGGCTTGGAGAGAAAATCGTCTGCTCCTACTTCAAGTGCCTTAACACGGGAATCCAGATCACTCAGTGCTGTTACCATCACAATAGGGATGAGACGGGTCTCTTCATCCTCCTTTAATATCTTTGCCACCTCATATCCATTCATCTCTGGCATCATTATATCCAACAGGATCAGATCCACATTATTTTCCTTTACCTTCCTCAAGGCCTCCTTACCATTCTTGGCCTTGTAAATAGTGTATCCCATGGGATGAAGCATTGCCTCCAATAGCTTGAGATTGATCTCCTCATCATCTACAATCAATATCCTTTTGCTGTCCGGCATATCCTAACCTTCTTCCTCTTTAAGGAAGCTTTCAATCTTAGCCAAAAAGTCTTTAATCTCTATGGGCTTGGAAATATAGCCATCACATCCCGCCTGAAGGATCCTTTCTCTATCCCCTTCCATGGCATATGCAGTTATGGCAATAATAGGGATATGGGAGGTTTCAGGATCCTTCTTTATAATCCTTGTAGCCTCAAAGCCATCCATTACTGGCATCTGGATATCCATTAATATCAGATCAGGCCTCCAGGCCTTTACCATCTCCACTGCCTCAAGTCCGTCTGAGGCCTCCACAACATCATAATCAAACCTCTTTAAGATATCTCTCAGTAATTTTCTATTTCGGAATTCGTCTTCTACAATCAAGATTCTCTTAGACATTGAGAGTTCCTCTAAGAGGCAGAATAAAAGAAAACTTACTGCCTTTGCCCTTCCCTTCGCTTTCAACCCAGATAACTCCTCCGTGAAGCTCTACCAATCTCTTTGAAAGGGGCAATCCGAGGCCAGTTCCAGGGGTCTTCCCCTCTATACCGCTATCTATCTGGAAGAAGTCTTCAAAGATCTTCTTGTGATATTCAGGTGGTATCCCTATGCCGGTGTCAATGACACTTATCTCAACCCCTCTTCCCTCAGGGACCTCATGGGGAATATCCAGATACTCTATCTCTCTCCTTAGCTCCTCAATTCTCTTTCGCATATCTGATACAGCTGATACCTCAATCCTTATGGAGCCTCCATCTGGTGTAAATTTGGCCGCATTAGATAGCAGATTAAACATGATCTGTTTAAATTTCCTCTCATCTGCCATGAGGGTCTGGGATGCAAGCTCTTCTGGTATAGATATCTCAAGTCTAATATTATGTCTCATGGACTTCTCCTTTATAAGGATCAGGGACCTTTCTATAATCTCACCAAGCACAAGCTCTTTCAGCTCCAGCTCAACCTTCCCTGCCTCAACCTTGGATAGATCCAGAATATCATTTATTATGGAAAGCAGATGTCTTCCGCTGTCCAGAATATCTTCCACATATTCTAACTGCTTTTCATTTAAGGGACCAAAATATCCCTCCTTTAACACCTCTGAAAAACCTATGATCACGTTCAAGGGGGTTCTGAGTTCATGGCTTACACTGGCTAAAAAATCTGATTTTGCCCTGTTTGCCCTCTCAAGCTCTATGGTCCTCTCTCTTACCCTCTTTTCAAGCTCAATACTGTAGTTCTGTATCTCCTCAAACATCAGCGCATTGTCAATTGCCATTCCCACATGGTTTCCAATCATCTCAAAGATATCCATATCCTCATCGGAAAAACCGGCGCCTGTGTCTCTATGGAGGTGAATAACACCAAGCACCTTATCTCTGGATTTAAGTGGAATACATATATCGGCATGAGTGCCATGACCTGGGAGATTCCTGGTATGTGCCGGATTCATGGAACAATCTGGACAGTATATGAGCCTGCCTTCCCTTGCTGCCTTACCACACAGGCATTCTCCAATCTTAAAGGATTGGGAATATTGGGCTATCTCTTCAGTTATGCCAAGGTGATATTTCAGATTCAGAGTTCCCGTTTCTCTATCAATTAAAAATATGAGTGCCTCTCTCTTTACCTTAAAGAACTCCTCATCCACTAAGATCATTGTGACATTTTGAAGTATCTTTTCCAGGGAGAGGGGTTGATTAAGGGAGGATACTACCTTATATAGAGCCCATATCTTCCTACGGGAATAGTCAAGCCATTGCTCCTCCCTTTCCTTTTCCCATTCAAAGGAGATTCTCTGAGAGAGTATCTTTATAAGCTCAATATCTTCTTGAGATAGCTCCACCTTTTCCCTATCCATAAATGATATGATGCCTGTTACTGTTCCCTTTGGAGATATCACAGGAACCGAAAACATATAGTCTATCTGCCATCCTGAAAAGAATCTTTCATTTGGATATCTGCTCAAGATATTATGGTATTCAATCTCTCTGCCATAGCCTATAATCTCTTCCCAGATAGAGCCCATTATTCTATAGTCTCCATTGTGGATGATTCTTCCCCTGTCATATATGGATATCATGGATAGAGTATCTCCCTTAATCTTTGATAAAGATACCATCCCCCTTCCTATAAGTCCGCCGATTATCTTAACAATCTTATCTGCGATATCCTGTGGCTCCCTTGAGGTGGTGATACCAAGCTCATATAGATGGGAAAGCCTCTCTGTCTTCTTCTTAATAGTGGCTCTCATATTGTCTAAGGACTCTGCAAGCCTTCCAATTTCATCTTTTCCTCCATAGCACACTGGACATCCAAAATCCCCTTCTTCCATCTTTGAAACGGTCTGGGTAAGCAATCCGACAGGATATGTCACCTTCTTAGTAAAATAGAGGGAAAAGAATATGGTAATAAGGATTATTCCTCCTACAACTATTGAAAGCAGCCTCTTAAACCTTATCATCTCAACTTCTACCACATCTCTTAAGACCTCAAACCCTAATATAAAGGGGAAATCAGAAGATATGTAAATGGGATATATAAAGATATACCTGTCTTTAAGTCTTATAATCTGGGATGAATTCCTTAGCTCATAGCGTCTTATTTCAGGATATTCATGGAATATGGATAACTTTTCGCTCTTAGATTTTATATATCTACCTGAGCTATCCAGAATGAAGAAACTTATACCATCCCATTTAAGTATCCCCGGTTTCAGACTCAACAGTGAACTTGCATCTATATCCAAGACAACTAATCCTTTAGAGTCGTTAAGTGAATTTGAAAACCTTAACAATAAGTGATCTTTGCTGTTTATTATGACATCTTTCCCTTTTAAAAAGGCCTCTTTATGGGGCAAGGTTTCTTTGAACTGGATTACAAATGAACCATCCTTTTTCTTTATTAATATCCCACCTTCTTTAACACCAAAGAAGCTAATCTCCCTATATGAAGGGTCAGAGCTTAGAAAGTCTTTTAATATATCAATAAGGTGGGTTAAATGGTCATTGTCTTTAAAGTTATGTCTAAATCTGAGCTCAATATCTAAGATAGTTGATAGGAAATTGAGATCATCCCTTATCTCAGTTACATAGCTTTCCATCTTATCTGCAAGCAATTGAAGATTTTTCATATATTCCTTCTTGATTATTCCTTCCATATGAGAGCTTGCAATAATGTAAGTAAAGGTTGCAAGTGCCCCTACTGCCAACAAAAAGGAAATTAGAAGATACACCACTATCTTTTCCCTTATACCCAAGATGAAAATTCTCCCTTTCTTTAGATTAACTTATTATACAATATTCAAGAAGTTACTGGAATAAAAATAATGGGATGGAAATACAGGGGATGGAAGAAAGGAGGACTATATGGCATCTTCTCCTCTCTCCCCTGTTCTAATCCTTATTGTCTCTTCCAGAGGGAGGACAAATATCTTTCCATCACCGATCTTTCCTGTCCTGCCCTTCTCTATGATAGTATTAATGGCATCTTCTAATAGATCGTCTTCTACTATGACCTCAATCTTGATCTTAGGAACAAAATCTACCTGATATTCTGCCCCCCTATATACCTCTGTATGTCCCCTCTGCCTTCCAAATCCTTTCACTTCAGTGATGGTGAGGCCTTTAATCCCTATCTCTGTAAGGGCCTCTTTGATCTCTTCCAGCTTAAAAGGCTTAATAATTGCCTCTATCTTTTTCATAACATCTGCTCCTGTGGAATCAGAATATCTTAGATAGAGATTACAGAGAAGAGGTATTTTGTAAAGTCTTTTTATTTTACTTGAATGAATTATATGCATAATGTAATCAGAAGATATTTTTAAAATTTCAGGGAGAGACGGATGATAACCATTGAAGGTGTTAAAAGGATAGTATGGGGTAAGGGAAGTATAGAGAGATTACCTGATGAGATAAGGGAGATAGGAGCAGAGAAGATACTCTGGATTATGGACAAGGGGCTTTCAGGGCTTCAGATTAAGGAAAGAGTGGAAGAGATATTTAAAAGGGAGAGGATAGAATATGTGCCCTACTTTGAGATCACCCCTGAACCCTCTCCTCAGCTTGCAGACAGAGGAACTGAAATAGCTAAAGAGGAGTCAGTGGAATGTGTGATTGGAATAGGTGGTGGAAGCACACTTGATGTGGCAAAGGCAGTGGCTGCATTGGTTAACAACCCTGGAAAGGCAACCGAATATATAGGTCTTAATCTGCTTAAAAGTCCTGGATTGCCTTCCATAATGATTCCCACCACTGCAGGCACAGGAAGTGAGGTGACATTTACCTCTGTTTTTACTATGAGGGAAGAGAAGAGAAAGGGAGGGATAAATAGCACCTATCTCTATCCAACAGTTGCCATAGTGGATCCAGAATTGACCTATACTCTTCCGCCCTTTATAACCGCATATACCGGAATGGATGCCCTAACCCATGCCATTGAATCTTTCACCTCAAAGAGTTCCCACTTCCTTAGCAGACCCATATCTTTTGAAGCCATTAAGCTCATATGGGAAAATATAAGATATGCAGTAGAAGATGGATCTGATATTAATGCAAGGGAAAACATGATGAAGGGAAGTCTTATGGCAGGGCTTGGGCTTTCCATGGCAGGAGTTGGAGCAGTGCATGCCTTAGCCTATCCATTGGGAAGCCTATTTGATATACCTCATGGGATTGCAAATGCGGTTATGCTCCCCTATGTATTGAGATATAACATTGAGCATAGAAGCGAGGAGTATCAGGGATTAATCCCTCTTTTTAAAAGAGATGGGGGTTGTTCAGTATATGATATACCCTTTTTTATACAAAAGATGCTAAGAGATATTGGGCTACCTTCCAGTCTTAAAGAATTAAAGGTGCCAGAGGAGGCAATCCCTGATATGACAGATGCGGCAATTAAGGTGGAGCGTCCCATGAAAAACAATCCTATAAGCCTTGATAGAGTAAGTGTGGAATCTATTTATAGAAATGCAATGTTTGAAAAAGATAGCGTAGGAGGTAGAGATGCCAGGATATGAGATAATAGGAGAGGAGGAAAGGCGTGAGGTATTAGAAGTCCTTTCAAAAAAGGTCCTCTTCAGATACGAATTTCACTCTGAAAGAGGTGGTATCTATAAGGTTGAACAATTTGAAAAGGAATTTGCCAGATATTGTGGCACAAAGTATGCCCTCGCAGTTTCAAGTGGAACAGCTGCCCTAAAAGTGGCTCTTGCCTCCTTAGGCATAGGGCCAGGAGATGAGGTGATAACTCAGGGATTTACCTTTGTTGCCACATGGGAGGCCATCCTGGATATAGGTGCAATTCCAGTATTTTCAGAGATTGACGAGACATTATGTATGGACCCCGATGATCTTGAAAAGAGAATAAGTCCCAATACCAAGGTTATAATGCCAGTTCATATGTGTGGTGCCCAGGCAAGGATAGATAAGATCATGGAGATAGCTAAAAGGCATAATCTGTATGTAATTGAAGATACTGCACAGGCATGCGGCGGCAGATTCAGAGGAAAGGCACTGGGTAGCTTTGGAGATGTGGGAACCTTTTCTTTTGACTCTGTCAAGACCATAACCACAGGTGAAGGAGGTATGCTAATTACTGATGATGAATCTCTATACATAAAGGCATCCCAGTATCATGATCATGGACACGACCATAACCCGAATCTTCCAAGGGGGCTTGAAGGAAGAGACTTTATTGGATTTAACTTTAGGATGATGGAACTTCAGGGGGCAATTGGTATTGCCCAGTTAAAGAAACTGGATAGTATCATACTTAAAAGGCAGAGAAAAAACAAAAAGATAATCAAGGAGCTGCTTTCAGGAAAAGATCTTATAAGATTCAGACACATTCCCGACCCTGAAGGAGACACTGCAACCTTTCTAAGCATATTTATAGACGATGAAGATGAGCTTAAAAGATTCAAAGATATTATGGGATCATACAATATTCCTATAATTTATTGGGGTGAAAACCTGTGGCACAATTTTTCCCATTGGGAACACCTGCATGGTCAAAAAAGCATCCAGAAATATGGCTATCCTTTTAGGAATAGAGATGGCTCTCTTAGAATGCAATACAGTAGAGGTGAGCTTCCAAAGACTTCAGAGATTCTATCAAGGTGTATCTCAATTCCCATATCTATATACATGGATGAGACAATAGAGAAGATAAGAGAGGCTGTTACAAGGCTTTAAAATATGAAGATAGCGATCTTTCAGATAGATCCAATAGTAGGGCATTTTGAATATAATCTTTTACTGATTAAAAAGGGGATTGAAAGGGCAAAGGAAGAGGGCTGTGATCTTGCCGTATTTCCTGAACTTGCCACTATGGGATACCCTCCAAAGGATCTTTTGGAAAAGCCTGCATTTATTGAAGACAACCTGAGATACATGGAAAAGGTGGCTGAGCTATCAGAGGGGATCCATGTGCTATGCGGATATGTGGAGAAGAATCCCAAACCCACAGGAAAGCGTCTCATTAATGCGGTTGCCCTTCTTTCAGGAGGAAGGATAATTTCTAAGGGTGGAAAGATATTGCTTCCCACCTATGATGTATTTGATGAGGCAAGATACTTTGAAAGTGCTCAAGAAAGCCTCCTATTTGATCTCATGGGAAAGAGGATAGGAGTTACTATCTGTGAGGATATCTGGAATTTTGGTGACTCTGAAGAGGTCCCTCACTATGAAAGGGATCCGGTATCTGAACTGAAAAGGAGAGGAATGGACCTGCTGATTAACATATCTGCATCTCCATATACTGTGGAAAAGGGAAAAAAGAGAATGGAGATGTTAGAGAGGATTGCCTCCATCTATAAGATCCCATGTATATACTGCAATCAGGTGGGTGGAAATGATGATCTCATATTTGATGGACTCAGCATAGTAGTGGATGAAAAGGCAAGGCCTGTTTTGCTGGCAAAAGAATTTGAAGAAGACATACTTATATATGATACTGAGTTAGAATATGAAGAGATTCAATGGCCATACCCTTCAGAAGAGCAGTCTATTCTAAATGCACTTATCTTGGGAACAAGGGATTATGTAATAAAGTGTGGTTTTAATAAGGTGATAGTGGGACTAAGTGGAGGAATAGACTCTTCACTTGTGGCTGTGATTGCCAGTGAGGCACTGGGTTCAGAAAATGTTATGGGAGTGAGTATGCCATCCTGTTATACATCTTCCATGAGCAGAGAGGATGCAAAGAGGCTTTCAGATAATTTGAATATCAATTTCTTTGAAATTCCCATAGATGAGATATTTAAGCTCTATCTTAAGGTATTGGAACCAGTCTTTAAGGGGCTTGGAGAGGATGAGACAGAGGAAAATATCCAGGCAAGGATAAGGGGAAATCTCCTTATGGCACTCTCTAATAAATTCAGGGCACTAGTGCTAACCACTGGAAACAAGGCAGAGATTGCAACAGGCTATTGCACACTCTATGGAGATACGGCGGGTGCACTGGCAGTCTTATGCGATATTCCTAAAACCCTTTGCTATCGGCTTGCCCGTTTTATAAACAGGGAAAGGGAGATAATCCCAGAGAGGATCATCAGACGGCCTCCTACTGCAGAGCTAAGAGCTGGCCAGACAGATCAGGATACCCTTCCCCCTTATGAGATCTTGGATTCCATTGTGGAAGCCTCAGTGGTAAAGAACCTCTCTATGGAAGAGCTCATTTCAAGGGGATTTGAACAAGATATTGTCTTAGATGTCTTCAGAAGGCTCAATATAAATGAATATAAGAGGAGACAGTTGCCTCCAGGGCTTAAGATCACCTCAAAGGCATCTGGATATGGGAGAAGATATCCCATAGCAAAGGGTGGAAAATACTACTAAGAGAGCTTTGAATTTTTCAAAGCTCTCAGAAAGAAGCTGTAAATGGAATCTGTCATTGCGAAGCAATCTATAAAAGGTATGAGATTGCTTCGCTTCGCTCGCAATGACTGGGGTCTGGGGGTGTAACCCCCAGTGTAAAAAGAGGTTATGCAAAGCTCTCGTTATGAAGTCAGATCCTTGATTCTTGCCCTAAATTTTTTAACTATTATTCCCTTAAAAAAGATTAAAATTGAAGATGAGAAGATACTTTCTCATTCCTGTGCCTATTTTCCTGTAATTGGATTATTGATCGGTCTTTCCCTCTATCTTATAGGAAAAGGGGCTTCATGTATATTTTCGTACAGTATCAGCTCTTCTATCTTAATCACCTATATCTATCTAATCACAGGGGCACTACATCTGGATGGTCTTTCTGACACCACAGATGCCCTTCTTATGAGACCAGGTGTTACACGCTCAGAGAGGATTTCAGTAATGAAAGATAGCCGTGTGGGTGTAATGGGGGTTATGGGCATAATTGTAGTAATTCTTTTAAGATATTCCTCATTTAAATTTATTATGGAAAGGCATGCTTTTTTATATCTTGCTATGATGCCAGTAATTTCAAGATGGATACTTACCACGTCCATATACCATGGAAATCCAGCAAGAGGAGAAGGTCTCGGCCATTCTTTTATGAAAGACTTTAAAAGTAAAGATCTCTGGATATCCACTTTTATCTTAGTCCTAATAGTCTCTTTATTCAGCATTATATTCAAGGATCCCATTATCTTTGGAATAATACTCTTTCTATATATCATTTCTATCTTATTAATAAGACTTTTTGATATGGTATTTGGAGGAATAAACGGTGATAACTTAGGTGCAATTGTTGAAGTATCTGAAGTTATCTTTCTTCTTTCTGTATCTGCCTTAAATTTAAATAATTGACCGATATTATTATCTTATAATCTTACTGTGTGGAATAAATAGGTCTTGCCATTATAATACCTTCTAAGCGTTCATATCTTTCCCTATTCTTTGTACAGTTTGTCTCATCTGTTACAAGGGTATATTTACATCCTTTTCTACATTTACTTTTGGACCAACGATAAAATATGGGATCTTCATACTTATTCCCTTCTTTATCATTTTTCGTTTCAATACCAAACCACATTTGTCCCTTACCAATGCCTTTTTCATCATTTACATTATCATATTCAGTCCTCCTTGTATCTTTTGCATGTCCAGAATTTGATGAATCTATTACATATATCCAATATTCATTATCGGCACATGAGGAATGCACTGGAAAACTCCAAGCTACCATAACATGTCCTGTGCTCGCAGATCCATGCTCTTCAATCTGTTTCCTACGCCATTCCTCATCATATTTTGCCACTATTATATCTCCAGGCCTAACATTATCGAAAGATTTAAAGACATACCAATAATTATTTTTATTTTCTGCCATCCCATTTAAGATTTCATTAAAATAATCATAGAAACCCCATGCCCTCGGAGATTCTCTCCTGGAAGATGCATCATGAAATCTTTTAGCATTTTGAACAAGATCATTATAATGTTCAGGAAGAGCTACTTTTAAAATAAATTCACTTACGAATCCAGAACAATCATATTTATATATACCATCATCTTCATTCATGTATTTTTCTGAATAGTGAACATAGTAGGCTGTCTCTTATACACATCTCCGAGCCCACGAGACTAGTCATGATCTCGTATGCCGTCTTCTGCTTGAAAAA
>CBFDUE010000016.1:0-34286 GCA_965613025.1 uncultured bacterium | reverse complement strand
AAGGATAAGGCAATAGATATGGAGCTATGGAAGAGGGTCTATTCCAGGGCATTGAGGGTTGAGTGGAATAACACGGTATTGAATCTTATGAAGAAGGCAAGGAGTAGATATCTTGAGTATGTATTGGACATATTCAACCATTCTGAAATTGAGTTTTCTCTTGATATGGATTGGTGCTCATATCTGTATCTAAATGGCATAATAGATTATGATGAGAGTGTGGATGAAAAGGGTGAGCTGATACAGGTATGTAGATTTTCCAATCCATTTATACAGCTTAGGCTTTACAATGCACTTACCTATGATCTTGTAGGAGATCGTATTCCCATATATGCCTTAAGGATCGGAGATGACTTAAAGGATGTGTTTGAAGGGGATGAGCTGAATCTACCATCTTTAATTGATAGATACAGAGATTATTTAAAGAGGTTAAGGCAAAAGAACATATCTCCATTTAAAGAACAACCTAAGAGGGTAGATCTAAAATATATATGAATCAGGAGGGCATTTTCATCTGTATCACTGGTTGATGAATGCACTGGGCAGAAGATGCTCAGTTAGTTCTGAGTTTCCCACAGGAAACGGAAGGGTGGATATACACTTAAAGTGTAATAACAAAGAAGGTGTAATAGAGGTAAAGAGCTTCAGGGACATGCACACACTGGAGCAGTCTATAGTTCAGGCATCTCAATATGCAAATAGGCTTAATCTTCAATCCATAGTGTTGGTGGTATTCTTTACAGGTGTTGAAGAAGAGGAGGTAATCCAATTAAAGGCACAAAGAGAGATAAATGATGTGGTGGTATATGTAGAGCCAGTAATTATTTAAGTGGATAGTGATTCCTGTAGGACTATCTTTCCTATAGGTTCTTTTAGATCTTTTGAAACTACCTTGCATTTTATCTGAAGCAGAAAAAACAGTCCTTCCCTTTTCTCTTTATCCAATGCCTCATAATTTCCCTGACCCTTTGAAATTATAAGATCTGCTCTCTTAAATGTATCTAAAAACTCCTCTGAACACTCACTAAGTATTGCACCTGGTGCATCTGAACCTGTGGTAATAAGACTATCAGCCACCTCATCCAGCCCAACATCTTTTGCATCTTGTAATGTGGCATCATTCAATACAGCCTTATCCCTTACTGCCACTACCACCTCCAGATCCTTTTTATATTCTTTTATGGTATAGATCATCAACTTATCTCCCACAATCTCTCCTGCATTATCTGCTATATATAGAAGCCTCTTTGTCTGTTTAAGCCTCTCTAAAAACCTTTCATATTCAAATCGGCCAATATCTGGGCTGAAAAGCTCACTTAAAAGTTCGTCCACTTCTTCCCAGTTTCTGGATGGTCCCATATCAATGGCATTACATGAGCCCGCAAGCTTTAATGCCTCAATTATTGGCATGGTGCCTTCCATAATATGTCTTTTTAATCTCCCTTCTATCTTTAACATTCCGTTGTTCTGTCTATCCTTTATGGATCTATAAGGATCCTTTAATCCGCTCAGCTCCCTTATCTTTCTATGTATAAGCTTTGCTATCTGGGGAGGGGATGCATTCAAGGCAATTGATTTTAAGACATCCATTGTGGAATTTAGGATCTTTTTCTGCCTCTCTTCATCAAGCCCCGCTATTTTTGATGCCTCAAGAGCGTGTCTTAAAAAACAGGGGTAGCATTCCAGGTATGTCTTCATCCTCGTCTTCTTCCTTTTTTATGATCTGGTTAGATCTAAGAGCCTTTGCCAGCGAAGTTCTGTATGTTTCTGTATCTTTTTGATGGTATCTTTATCAATCCTTGAAAATCTGCCCTGTGCTTTAATATATTCCTCCACACCAATTGTGGTATCTGGTCTTACGGTTATTCTGTATCTTCCCTTTTCAACCTCATAGATAGGAAATAGATGGCACTGGGTTGCCATCCTGGCAATCTGAATGCTCTTTGAAGGCTCTATTCTCCATCCAGGGGGGCATGGGCTTAAAAGATGAATAAACTTTGTGCCTTTAATAGATCTTGCCTTTTGAAACTTCTTTATAAGATCATCCGGAAATGCAACAGATGCTGTTGCCACATAAGGGATGCCGTGTGCAAGCATTATACCTTCCATATCCTTTTTCGGCTCCTCTTTTAAGGCACCTTCAGGTGTGGTGGTGGTCCATGCACCCATTGGGGTGGCACTGGATCTCTGTATCCCTGTATTCATGTATGCCTCATTGTCATAGCAGACATAGAGGATATCATCATTTCTCTCTGCGGCTCCAGATAGCGCTTGAAGCCCGATATCAAATGTGCCTCCATCTCCAGCCCATGCCATAACCACAATGTCCTGCTCTCCTCTTATATCCAATGCCGCCCTTATTCCCGATGCAACCACTGCAGCGGTCTCAAAGGGAACATGGATTACAGGAACCTTTAAGGTTGTATATGGATATGAACCTATAATGATAGTCCAACAGCATGCGGGAATAACCACGATAGTCCTTTTACCCAGGGCCTTGAGAGCCAGCTTCATGGATAGGGCTGCTCCACAGCCCTGACATGAAAGCCCCCCTGGCTGGAAGAGCTCTTCTGTTGTAAGCAGTGCCCTTGAAATGTTAAATTTGTTTTGCATAGTATCTTTTCTTCTCCTATTCCCTTAGATTCCAAAATATGGGCATCTCTTCTGCCCTTTCAGTCTTAACGACCTGATCTATTATCCCTTCCATATCCTCTGGTGTGACATCCCTCCCTCCAAGACCAGCAATCACTGAAAAAACCTCTGGTCTATGGTTCAGCCCATACAGTGAAGAGCGAATATCATTTGCAAATCCACCACCAAGTCCACCGATTAGGTTTCTGTCAATAACTGCCACTTTTTTAGCATGGCCAAGCACTTTACGCCACTTTGAGGTAGGTATGGGTCTTGCCATCCTGAGCTTCATAAGACCTACCTTCACCTCTCTCTTTCGCATTCTTTCTGTTGCAATCCTTGCCACTGAGCTAAGTGTTCCTGCTGTAACCAGGATCAGCTCTGCATCCTCTGTCTTATATGTATCCACTATCCCATATGATCTTCCAAAGATCTTATAAAATTCATCACATATCTTTTCATACTCTGAAATCGCATTTATGGAATCCCTAAATATTCTGTATCTCTCTTCAAAATAGTAATCTGGCCCTATCATTCCCCCAAACATCTTTGGATCTTCTATATCCAACCTGAAGGGAGGGTTATAAGGGGGAAGGAAGGCATCTACCTCTTCAATCTCTGGTATATCCACAATCTCAGAGGTATGGCTTAGGAAGAATGCATCATATATGACCATAACAGGTAGAAACACCTTTTCTGCAAGCCTATAGGCTATGATGATGCTATCCAGCACCTCCTGGTTGCTCTCACAATATATCTGTATCCAGCCTGTATCCCTTTGGGATATGGAATCTGTCTGATCTGCCCATATGTTCCATCCAGGTCCCACCGCCCGATTTACATTAGCAAGCACTATAGGAAGCCTTGCACCACATGCCCAATGAAGCACCTCATGCATAAGCAAAAGGCCATGGCTGCTTGTGGCGGTAAAGGATCTCACCCCTGCTGATGCCGATCCCACCAATGCGGCCATGGCAGAGTGTTCACTTTCCACCTTTATGAATTTTGCCTTTAGCTCCCCTCTTGCACACATCTCAGAGAGCTCTTCCACTATGGTGGTCTGGGGAGTGATGGGATATGCTGAAATCACTCCCACTCTACAGAGTCTCACTGCATGTGAAACAGAGATATTTCCTTTAATTACCTGTTTCAATTATACCTCCTCAGGGATCATACTGATTGCCCCTCTGGGGCATTCTGAAAAACATAGGCCACAGCCTTTACAGTAGTCATAGTCAATCTCATAACCAAATCTTCCTTCTCCTTTAACCCTTACTGACATATCGGGGCAGAATATGAGGCAGTTATCACATTCTGTGCAACGACCACAGTGAATACAGCGTTCAGACTCTGCTAAGGCCTCATCTTCTGAAAAGGTGGCTTTGATGGGTAAAAAGTCTTTTTTACGCTCCATTGGCGCCCTATTTTCTATCTTTATGGAAGGAGCTCTTTTAAAATATTCATATACAATTTGGGATGAATCTACTACCAGACTTCTATTTTTATTTACAGGGGTAAGTGGCTCAATTCCCTTATATTCCATAAAACTCACTCCCAGACCATCTCCTATTGATATCCCTTTAAGCACCTCTGAAAAGGGGATATCACGTCTGTGGCAGTCAATGGAAATTGCGGCCCTCTTTCCAGAAGAGATGGCATGGGCAACGGTTCTGGGCCAGCCTATTACATCACCACCGGCGAAGATCTCTGCATCCAATTCCCTTTTAATTATCACCTTCATATCATCTTTTACCTTTATGACCCCATCTTCAATGCTTAAGATATCTTCTAAAGCGCTAAGCTCAGTCTCTTCCCCAATTGCAATAATTATTGTATCTGTCTCCACTTCAAAAAGTGCTCCCTCTTTTTTAATGGGGCTTTGCCTTCCCGTTTCATCTACCGGGCCTAAAAGCATCTCACAACATAAAAGCCTTTCAATTGCTCCATTCTTTTTAAATTTTACCTTCTCAGGCATGGCAAGAAATATAAACCTTACTCCCTCCTCCTTTGCCTCTCTTATCTCCTCTGGATGTGCAGGCATATCCTTCTCTGATCTTCTGTATATTATGGTAACATCTGCACCCAAACGAATCGCACTCCTTGCTGCATCAATTGCCGTATTTCCTCCCCCAATTATGACTACCTTTCTTCCAATGTTTAGCTCTTGAGCTGTTGCTACCTTCTTTAAAAAGGATAGCCCATCCATAATATGAGGGCTATTGGATATATTTTCCATATTCAAGGACCTACTTTTGTGTGCTCCCAATGCCAAAAAGATATAGTCAAATTCTTTTGATAATTCATAGAGACTTATATCTCTTCCAAGACCAATTCCTGGCCTTAATTCCACACCCATCTTTTTTAATAGGTCAAATTCAGCATCTACCAGCTTCTTTGGAAGGCGATATTCTGGAATACCTACTTTAAGAATGCCGCCTAAGTATCTCTGTGCCTCAAATATAGTTACCTTAAATCCTAAAAGTCTTGAAAAATAGGCGGCTGCCATCCCCGCAGGCCCTGAACCCACTATAGCTAAAGAGCTTCCATTATATGTTGGAATCTGCAAAGGAAAATCTGAGGCAGAATACATATCTCCAAGGAATCTTTCAAGCTCCCTTATCTGTATCTCTTCATCTAAATTGGATCTATTGCATGCCCCCTGGCAAAAGCTAAAACATACCCTTCCCAAGATTGAAGGAAAGGGCTGCTCCCATCTTAGATGTTTATATGCCCTATGGTAGTCCCTTTTCTGTATCAATCTTATCCAGCCTTCTATATCATTTGCAATGGGACAAGCGTTCTGACAGGGTGGCACCTTATCCTCATATATGGGTCTAAGATACCGCCAGCTCCCTGTCTTATTATGGAGCATATCTCCTAAGGAGACATTCATAAGGGGAAAATCTTTCCAGCTCTTAATCATCCTCTTAACTCCTCATACCTTTTGCACCTTTTCATAGGCCTCTCTTGCGGCCTTTCTGTTTTCCTCTTTCTTTACGGGCACATACTCAATTATAGCCTCTTCCACGGATTCAATCCGCACAATACCTGTAGCTTTTGAAAAGGCTCCCAATATGGCGGTATTTACTATGGGATTTGAAGATGAGCCAAGACCATAGCGAAGCGCAATGGAAGATGCATCCACAGACCATATCTCAAAATCTCCTTTGATCCTTTCCCTGTATTGTGAAGGGCTTTTCTTTCCATTAATCAGTATCACCCCACCCCTTTTTAGCCCATGGGTAACATCTATGGTGTCAAGAAGAGAGGAATCTAATACCACTATATGATCTGGGCTATATATCTGGGTTCTCAGATTAATGGGGCTATCATCTACCCTGCAGAATGAAACTACCGGTGCCCCCCTTCTCTCTAAACCAAATGCAGGAAATGCCTGAACATATTTCCCTTCAATAAAGAAGGCATGGGCAAGGGTCTCTGAACCCACCACTGCTCCTTGCCCTCCCCTTCCATGAAATCTTATCTCTATCATCTTATCCTTTCCTCAACTAAGCTAAGACCATATCTCCTCTTTTAGTTCCCGTCCCATTAATCTTGAAACCGCATCCCTTGGTTCATTATCTTCATATAAGATCCCATATACCTCTTTGGTAATGGGCATTTCAACCTTCATCTTTAAAGAAAGCCCATAGGCACTCTCTGTAGTCTTTACTCCTTCAGCCACCATATCCATCTCTGAAAGTATTTCAGAAAGCTTCCTGCCTTTTCCTATCTTAAAACCCACTGTTCTGTTACGACTCAATTTGCTGGTACAGGTAAGCACCAGATCTCCAAGCCCAGCAAGTCCTGAAAAAGTCAAGGGTTTTGCACCCATCGCAACCCCAAGCCTTGTAATCTCAGCAAGTCCTCTGGTTATAAGTGCTGCTCTTGCATTGTGCCCAAAACCCAAGGCATCTGATGCACCGGAGGCAATTGCAATGACATTTTTAAGTGCACCCCCTATTTCAGATCCTATTACATCATCATTTATATATACCCTGAAGTATTCCGTGTAAAATAGACGCTGAAGAGTGCGGGCTGCTTGCAGATCACCGCAGGCAATAGTAACAGCAGTAGGCAATTTTTGGCAGACCTCTTTTGCAAAGCTGGGGCCTGTTATAACCGCATAGCCATAATCCAGTCTTCCTCTTAATACATCTTCTGCAACCCTTTGCATGGTCATAAGCGTCTGATTCTCTATTCCCTTTGTGGCAGAGACAATGAAGACTCCTTCTTTAAGATGTGGCATAAGCCTCTGTAGGGTCTCCCTAAATGCATGGGATGGAACCACAATAACAACTATGTCTTTTTGATATACCACTTCTCCAATTTCTAAAAAGGGCCTTATACCATCTGCAATCCTTACACCTGGCAAGAACCTGCTATTCTCTCTCTTTGTCTTTATGCTGTTGAAGACCTCCTCTTCCCTTACCCAAAGATCCACTCCGATGCCCTTTTGAGCTAAGAGATTGGATAGTGCCGTTCCCCAACTTCCGGCACCTATTACTGCCACTCTTTCTGTATTCATTGCCTATTCCTCTTCCACTACTTTTGCAACTCCCACTACCCTTTCACCTTGCTCAAGATTTATGAGCCTGACTCCTTGAGTGTTTCTTCCAATTATCGGAATATCACTTGCTTTTATCATTATTATCTTTCCAGTATCCGTAATTAGCATCAATCTATCCGTATCTTCCACTTGGTATGCATAGACCACAGGACCATTTCTCTCTGTAACCCTAAGTGTAATTATTCCTTTCCCGCCCCTTGCCTGCACCCTGTATTCCTCGGTCTTTGTCCTCTTTCCATAACCACTCTCTGTTACAATTAAGATAGTGGCTCCTTCTTGAAGTACCTCCATCCCTACCACCTCATCATCACCTTCCATCCGAATACCTATATTTCCGCTTGCATTCCTTCCCATGGGACGTATCTCGGATTCCCTAAATCTTATGGACTTCCCCCATTTGGTGGTAAGAAATATATCATAGGTCCCATCAGTGCTTTTAACTCCTATGAGTTCGTCTCCTTCATTTATGTGTATTGCTATGATACCTTTAGAACTTTGGGATGAAAGAAGGGATATCTCCATCCTCTTAACAATTCCCTTTTTTGTGGCCATTACCACATATCGGGGTTCTTTAAAATCCCTAATTGCAAGGGTGGTGGCAATCTTCTCCCCCTGTCTCAGATTTAATAGATTAATGATGGCCTTTCCTTTAGATGTTCTTCCTGCTTCAGGAATCTCATATACCTTTTTTGTATACATCCTTCCCTGATTGGTAAAAAAAAGGAAGATATCATGGGTTGAAGCAACAAATAGAAGCTCAATGAAGTCCTCTTTAACTGTCTTAGCTCCGATAATTCCTTTTCCACCTCTTCTCTGTGCACGATAAAGACTTATGGGGTTCCTCTTTATATAACCGTTATGACTTATTGTAACCACCATCTGCTCCTGTGCTATCAAATCTTTGATATCTATATCCTCTATCTCATCAATGATCTCTGTTCTTCTTTCATCCCCATATCTTTCCATTATCTCTTTTGTTTCATCCTTAATTATCTGAAGGACAAGGTGTGGATTTGAAAGGATCTCCCTAAACCTATTTATATCTTTTAGGATATCTAAATACTCCCTTTCAATCTTATCCCTTTCAAGGGCAGTAAGCCTCTGTAGCCTAAGATCCAATATGGCCTGTGCCTGGATATCTGTTATCTCAAGCTCTTCCATAAGCCTTAGCTTTGCCTCTTTTGGATCAGTAGAAGATCGGATGAGTTCAATTACCTCATCCAGCCTCTCTAAGGCCTTTTTAAAACCTTCCAGTATGTGTGCCCGCTCTTCTGCCTTCCTGAGATCAAATTCTGTTCTTCTTCGTATTATATCCTTTCTGTGTTCAATAAACTCTGTCAGGATCTCCTTTAATCCCAGAACCTTAGGTCTTCCATTTACAATTGCAAGGAATATAATTCCAAAGCTGACCTCCAGCTGGCTGTATTTATAGAGTCTATTTAGGATTACATGGGGATTGGCATCAGAAGTAAGCTCCAATACCACTCTCAAGCCATCTCTATCGGTTTCATCCCTTATCTCTCTTACATCTTCAATCTTCTTATCTCTTATAAGTTCTGCAATCCTTTCAATTAGCTTACGCTTATTTACCTGATAGGGGATTTCAGTAATAACTATCCTTTCCCTTCCTCTCTTAGGGGACTCTACAAATGCCCTTGCCCTAACCTTTATAAGACCTCTCCCATTCCTATATGCCTCTAAGATGCCCTGTCTTCCCATGATAAAGCCTGCGGTGGGAAAATCAGGCCCTTTTACCACATCCATCAGTTCTTCAATTCCTATAGAAGGATTATCAATTAAGCTGATTACGGCCTTACATACCTCCTTTAAATTATGAGGGGGAATATTTGTTGCCATGCCCACAGCTATGCCTGAGCTTCCATTTATAAGAAGGTTAGGAATAGGAGTAGGAAGTATGGAAGGCTCCGTGAGGGTTCCATCATAGTTAGGATTGAACTCAACTGTTTCCTTTTCAATATCTTTCATAAACTCTTCGGCAAGCCTTGTCATTCTGACTTCTGTGTATCGCATGGCAGCAGGGGGGTCTCCATCTATGGATCCAAAATTCCCCTGTCCATCTACCAGAGGATATCGCATGGAAAAGTCCTGTGCCATTCTCACAATGGTATCATATACCGCTGCATCTCCATGGGGGTGATATTTACCTATGACATCTCCCACCACCCTTGCTGATTTTTTATAAGGACGATTATAAAAATTCTTAAGTTCATACATCCCATATAGCACCCGTCTGTGCACCGGTTTAAGTCCATCTCTGATATCAGGTAGTGCTCTTCCTACAATTACACTCATGGAATATTCCAGATATGACCTCTTCATCTCATCTTCAATATTTACAGATTCTAATAAGACCGTTTCAGCCATTCCCTATATCTCTCCTTTCATTAAGTGAGGGATAAAAAGTATATAATAGGGGGTAAGTAGAGGATATTTTAAGGTTATATGTCAAGTTCCTTTACCTCAAGAGCATTTTCCTGTATGAACTGTCGCCTTGCATCCACCTTATCTCCCAT
This sequence comes from uncultured bacterium, assembly GCA_965613025.1. Taxonomy (GTDB): domain Bacteria; phylum Desulfobacterota; class DSM-4660; order Desulfatiglandales; family JALVMZ01; genus CAYTXJ01. The sequence goes on along the minus strand of CBFDUE010000016.1, from coordinate 24,551 downwards.
TAATATGGAAAAGATACCATCTGCCTCTAAAAAATCCTCTATCTTTATCTTTAAAAGCCTCCTCTTTTCAGGATCCATTGTTGTCTTCCATAGCTGCTCCGGATTCATCTCACCCAGCCCTTTATATCTCTGAATGGTAATTCCCTTTTTTGAAATATTCAAAATATCTTCTAAGAGGCTTTCATAATCTTTGTAGGCCTTTACATTCTCTTGACGCCTAAGAATGAAAGGGCCTTTATTATATTGGCTTAAGTCTGCCTTTGCATTCAGGATCTTTCCAAGCTCTTTTGAAAGGATAAATTCCTGATCAATTTTAACTCTCTCCCCATCTCTTAGCATCAGTTCAAATGTATAATATCCATCACTTTCATCTCTGCTTATCTGCTCTACCTCTATCCCTTCATTCTGAAGCTTCTCTATAAGCATATCAATGGTATTTCTGTCTTTAAAATCATCCTTAGATTTAATATCAGCTGATACTATCTTTTGGATCAATATCTGTGGATATCCCTTCTTTAAAAGTGCCTCCTTATTTTCTTTTATTGTTATTAGATTTTTTATAAATCTCTTTAGTTCATCCCCTCTTATCTCTCTTCCATCATTAAGCATAATATTTTCTTTCTCTCCGATCCTATCTATAAGAAATCTATTTAGCTCTTCATCATCTTTTAGATATCTTTCCACTTTTCCTTCCTGTATTCTATAGAGCGGAGGCTGTGCCACATAGAGATGACCATTTTCAATAAGTGGCCTCATCTGCCTGAAGAAGAAGGTCAAAAGCAGAGTCCTAATATGAGATCCGTCCACATCTGCATCTGTCATGATTATCACCTTATTATATCTGAGGGATTTAATGTTGAACTCATCATCTCCAATTCCAGTTCCAAGGGCTGATATAATGGTCCTTATCTCCTCATTGGATAACATCTTATCAAAGCGAGCCTTTTCCACATTTAGTATCTTTCCCTTGATGGGTAGGATTGCCTGAGTGCGTCTGTCCCTTCCCTGTTTTGCAGATCCTCCTGCTGAATCTCCCTCTACAATGAATATCTCACACTTTGAAGGATCCTTTTCTTGACAGTCTGCAAGCTTTCCGGGAAGCGAATGGTCAGATATAAGCCCTTTTTTTCTTGCAAGCTCTTTTGCCCTTCTGGCAGCCTCCCTTGCTCTTGCTGCCTCCATAACCTTTTCCAATATGGCTCGCGCAACTGTGGGGTTTTCTTCAAAATATCTTCCAAGCCCTTCATTTACCAATGTCTCTACCATTCCTTTAACTTCGCTGTTTCCCAGCTTTGTCTTTGTCTGACCTTCAAATTGCGGGTTAGGAATCTTTACACTTATTATCGCGGTAAGTCCTTCACGGACATCATCTCCGGCAAGTCTATATTTAAAATTCTTAAACTGATTGGTATTTTGAAGGTAGTTATTTATGCTTCTGGTGAGTGCAGATTTAAACCCTATAAGGTGAGTTCCTCCTTCTTTTGTATTTATATTATTTGCAAAGGTAAGTAGTGTCTCTTTATATGAGCTATTGTATTGTATAGCAACCTCAATAATTATGCTATCCCTTTTACCATTAATGTATATGGGCTTGGGATGAATAACCTCCTTATTTCTGTTTAGATCTTCTACAAATGATACAATTCCCCCTTCATAGAAAAATTCCCTCTTTTTACCAATTCTTCTATCATTAATACTGATACGGAGTGAGCGGGTAAGATATGCAAGCTCTCTCATTCTTCTTGATATGATATCAAAATCAAATTCGATGGTATCAAATATGCTTCTGTCTGGAAGAAACCTTATACTTGTTCCTCTTTTATTGGTCTCTCCTTTTATCTTTACTTTATTTACAGGAACCCCCCTTTCATATCTTTGAAAATAGATCTTTCCATCTCTATAGACCTCTGCTTCTAAAAATTCTGAAAGGGCATTTACAACAGATACTCCCACTCCATGAAGCCCGCCTGCAACCTTATATATCTTATTGTCAAATTTACCTCCTGCATGGAGCCGTGTCATTACCACTTCCAGAGCTGAAACCTTTTCTGTTTTATGAATATCAACAGGAATACCTCTGCCATTATCGGTTATCCTTATACTTCCATCCTGATAGATCTCTATCTCAACCCTATCACAATATCCTGCAAGGGCCTCGTCCACGCTATTGTCAACCACTTCATATACCAGATGATGAAGCCCTTCCACCCCTGTGTTTCCGATATACATTGCAGGTCTTCTTCTTACAGCATCCAGACCCTTTAATACCTTAATATCAGATGCAGTATAGTTATCCTGTCTCATTCTGGTATCCTCATAGGCATAATGAGTGCTAAAAATCCCATATCTTCCTCTCCTGTAATAACACAGGGATGGAGATCATCAATGAATCCGATCTCAATTACCTCACTTTCCATAGCCTGAAGGACATCAATAAAATACTTTGCATTATATCCCATATCTATTTTGCTATCTTGATATTTCACCTGGATCTCTTCTCTTGCCTTTCCAAGCTCTGGATTTATTGAGATAAGCTCTAATATATTATCTTCTATAACCATCTTAACTCCCTTATTTGCCTCACTTGCTAAGATTAACATCTTTTTCATCCCTTCCAGTAGGGTATCTCTCTTTACACTTACCTGATATCTTATCTTCTTGGGTATGACCTTTTTGTAATCAGGAAATTTAGCATCCAGAAGCCTTATGTATAATATGGTATCAGTTCCTTTTACAAGGCATGCATTTTTCTGTATTCCAAATTCAAATATCCCCCCTTCTGATACCAACTTTTGAATCTCACTCATCCCTTTCTTAGGGATAAGTATTCCCTGATCTAAGCTTAACTTTTCAATTCCTTCCATCTCTTTATCAATTAGACTCAGTCTGTGTCCATCTGTAGATACCATTCTAAGGGCCTCTCTTTCTTCCTCCCTTATCTTTTCAATATATACACCAGAGAGCTTATAGCCTGTGTCTTCCATTGATACAGAAAAGATTGTCTTTTTAATCATCTCGTTTAGAATGTCTCCATCCACAGAGATGGTCTCAATATCTTTATACTCTCCTACTGCTGGAAACTGATCTGGTGGCATGCCTGCCAATTGATAATTTGTGCTTTCATCTTCTATCAGAATCCAGTTATTTTCTATTTCTTTGATATAGATATCTTTACTTTTACTCTCTTTTAGGATATCAAATAATTTTTTTCCTGAAATAGTAATAGATCCAGATGATATTACCTCTGCCTCTAAGAATTTTTGTACACTTATCTGAAGATCTGTAGCAGTTAGGACAATCTGAGAATCTATAGTATTGATTAGAACAGTTGATAGGATCGGCATATTTGATCTTTTTTCAATTACTCCCTGAACCTTTGAAACCATTTTATAAAAAGGCTCTCTCTCTACTTTTATCTCCATTATTATTCTCCCTTAAGAATTATAATTAAATTATAATAATAAACTTTTTTGAATTTGTAAAAAAATATTATATCTCTTTAGAAACTCTAAGTTTTTTATTGATGATATCTTTTTAAAAACTTTTTAAAAATAATGGATTATCAAGATATCCTTTTTTAAAATAAAAAGGTTAGGTTGAATATGAACATAGTTTTAAAAGATAATAATAGGGGGTAAATTTAAGATGAGACTATCCATAGGTGTTGCAGGAAAGGGAGGAACCGGAAAGACCACCATATGTGGAATGTTAATCAGGTTTATGATTGAAAATAATATGAAGCCCGTCCTTGCAGTGGATGCAGATTCCAATACCAACCTAAATGAGGTGTTGGGTCTGGAGGTCAGAGAGACCATAGGAGATGCAAGGGAAGAGATGAAGAGGGGAGTGGATATCGGTATGACAAAGGATATGTTTATAGAGATGAAGATAGAGCAGGCCATTGTAGAAGCTGACGGATATGATCTTATTGCCATGGGAAGACCTGAAGGCCCTGGATGTTATTGCGCCGCAAACCATCTTCTTACCAGATTCTTAGATAGACTCATAAAAAATTACAGATACATAGTTATTGACAATGAGGCAGGTATGGAACATATTAGCAGGCTTACCACCAATAATATAGATCTACTCTTTATTATTTCAGATCCAACCAGAAGAGGGATCCTTTCTGCCAAGCGAATTCTTGAACTTACCGATACCTTAGGTCTGAATATCAAAGAGAAATTTCTTATTGTTAATCAGATAAGGGAGGAGCAGAGAGATATTATTGAAGAGAATATAAATGAAACATCCCTAAGACTTGCTGGATTCATCTCTGAAGATAGAAAGATAAGGGAATTGGATCTTCGAGGAAGAAGCATCTTTGATCTAAATGAAGATGACCCTTCCCTTAAAGATGCATACAATATTTTCAAAAAGATCTTATTAAATAACAATATATAGTATATATAAAAGGGTGAATACAATATATGCTATTAAAACTATTTATAAAAATTCCTTGACATAGGTGGGTAACTAAAATAATTTTTACAATCCTTGTAGGTATATAGCGGTAATTTTTTTATATTTAGAATATTAATCTCATGTAAGGAGGTATGAAATTGGAATTTGAGATACCCAAGACCAAATATACAGGAAAGATAAGGGAGGTGACCGTTGGTTCAGGTCAAAAGGCAGTCACAATAGGTGGAGAGGGAATTTTTCCTTTCTATATCTTTGAGGGGGATATGCCTAATCCTCCAAGGATTGCTATGGAGATATGGGACTATGATCCCAGTGGAGAGTGGCCTGAGGCAGCCCTTGAGCCATTTAAAGATGTGGTTTCTGACCCTGTGGCATGGGCAAAGAAGTGTATTGAGGAGTATGGGGCAGATATCTTGGTGATTCAGCTTAAGAGCACAGATCCTAATGGGATGGATAGACCTGCAGAAGAGGCTGCAGAGCTAGCAAAGAAGGTGATAGATTCAGTGGATATCCCGGTGGTTCTATGGGGTACCGCCAATAAGGAAAAGGATGAGCAGGTTCTCAGAAGGATTGCTGAGATCTGTGAAGGCAAAAATCTGGCTCTATCTCCTGTTGAAGAGGAGAATTATAAAGGAATTGGTGCAAGTGCCCTTGCATATAAACAGGTTGTTGTGGCTTCTACTCCCATTGATGTTAATCTGGCAAAGCAGCTCAATATATTATTGGAAAATCTCGGTGTTCCCTTAAATAGGATCATTATTGACCCTACCACAGGGGGCCTGGGCTATGGGCTTGAATATACTTACTCTGTTATCGAGAGAATTAAGATGGCCGCCTTAGTTCAAGAGGATGATAAGCTTCAGAATCCTATAATCTGCAATGTAGGAAATGAGGTCTGGAAGTGTAAAGAGGCGGCTCAAGGCATTGATGAGGCACCTACCTTGGGAGATCCTGAAAAGAGAGGAATAATGATGGAGTGTGTCACTGCTCTATGTTGCCTGTTGGCAGGCGCAGATGTGGTGATACTTAGACATCCAGAGAGTGTAAGATTGATAAGGTCATTTATTGATCTCATGTTAAATGGTGGATCTGCAAAGGATGTGGGAGAGATAAATAAAAGACTTCCTGCCAAGGAGGCAGATCTTCTCTCCTTAAGCCCTGAGCCTGATCTTACCATTGAAGAGGAGGAAAAGAAACCTGCACCAAAAGTCAAAGCACCTCCTAAGGCAAAAGAGCCAGAAAAGAAGGTTGAGGTTGAAAAAGAGGCACCTAAGCCAAAAGAAGAGAAGGTCGTAGAACTTAGGCCAAAGGTAGAAGAAAAGAAGGTGGAAGAGAAGGTAGAGGTGACAGAAGAGGAAAAGAAGAGAATGGAAGAGGAGATAAGAAAGAAGGTTGAAGAAGAGATAAGGCTTAAGATTCAGCAGGAGATGATGGCAAAAGAGGAGCTTGAAAAGAAGAAGAAAGAGATGGCGGAAGTTGAAAAGAAGAAGAAAGAGGAAGAGGAAAAGAGAAGAGCTGAAGAAGAGGAGAGAAAGAAACAAGAGGAGGTTGAGAGGATGGAGGCAGAATTTAAGGAATTAAAGGAAAAATTAAGTAAAGAGTTAGAGAAGAGAAGGGAAGAGATGGAGCCTGAAGAGGTGATTGAATCACTGGATATGGAGCTACCAGATAGAATTGGGCTCTATCTAACTCGTATACATAAACATCAATAATACCTCTTAGGGAAGGAGGAAAAGGAGATGTCCAAATTAGTAGCATTTGCAGCAATACAGGGTGCATATAATATAGTATCCAAGGCAGAGGGAAAACTGAAGAAGGCGCTTGAAACGTATAGTGCCACTACAAAATTAGAGTTTCCCAACACCGCATATTATCTACCCATTATATATTCACTTACAGGTATCAAGGTGACAGACTTAGAGTCTGCAATCAAGCCTATGAAATTAGCTCGTAAGCTACTTCCCCCTCATATCAAAAAAGACTGCCATCTTCCCTATCTGGGAGCCTTACTTGATGCAGGGATGGCGGCACTCTTTGCAGAGGAGATTGTGGAAGCGATAAGGTATGTGGAAGATCCGGACTTCTATCAACCATGTGTAGAAGAGCCTGATATTGAAAATGGCAAGATCTGGTTGGGAGCAGCCGATGATGCCATTATGCGTAAGAGAGGTGTGGAATTTGTGGATGGAACTGCTCCTGGGTTTGCCGCCATTGTAGGGGCAGCCCCAGATAGTAAAACAGCAAAGAAGATTGCCGAGGAATATCAGGTAAAGACTATCTATGTGTTTATGTGTGCCAATCAGAATGGCACCACCTTTGCTGAACAGCTTATTGAAGAGGGGGTTCAGATTGGGTGGAATACAAGATTGGTCCCCTTTGGGCCTGATATATCTGCTGCGGTATTTGCCTTGGGGTTTGCAAATCGTGCGGGTATGTCATTTGGTGGAATTGAACCAGGTGATTATAAGAGACAATTGGCATATCAGAAAAACAGGATATTTGCCTTTGTAAATGCATTGGGGGATGTAAATGCTGAGTGGGCAGCAAATGCTGCCGGTGCCATTAACTGGGGTTTTCCTACCATTGCAGATACTGATATACCTGAAGTGCTTCCCACAGGAGTATGCACCTATGAACATGTGGTTGCCAATGTCACGCATGATGAGATTGTATCTAAGTCAATTGAGATAAGGGGTCTTAAGGTAACTATTACAGAGATTGACATTCCTCTTGCCTATGGTCCAGCATTTGAGGGTGAGAGGGTCAGGAAAGATGATCTCTTCTTAGAGATGGGAGGAGGAAAGACCCAGTGTACAGAGCTTTGTAAGATGGCAGAGATGAATGAGATAGATGATGGAAAGATTGAAGTTATTGGCCCTGATGTAGATGGGCTTAAAAAGGGTGATAGGCTGCCCTTAGGTATATATGTCCAGGTAGCTGGAAGAAAGATGCAGACAGACTTTGAGCCTATCTTAGAGAGGCAGATCCATCATCTTATTAACTATGCTCAAGGGATTATGCATATAGGTCAGAGGGATATTGCATGGATCAGGGTATCTGATCAGGCAATAGAGAAGGGTTTTACGCTCAAGGATATTGGAACTATCTTACATGCAAAGTTTCATCAAGACTTTAGCGAGATTGTAGATAAGGTTCAGGTAACCCTATATACCAATGAAGATGATGTTAAAAAACTAACTGAAAGGGCAAGGGAAGAGTATAGGCTGAGAGATGAAAGGGTTGAAAAGATGAAGGATGAAGATGTAGACATCTTTTATTCCTGCACCCTGTGTCAGTCATTTGCTCCTACCCATGTATGTGTTGTAAGTCCTGAAAGGACTGGTCTTTGTGGTGCATATAACTGGTTTGATTGCAAAGCCTCTTATGAGATAAATCCTACAGGTCCCAATCAGCCTGTGCTTAAGGGTGAATGTCTTGATCCAAAGCTTGGTCAATGGAAGGGGGTAAATGAGTTTGTTTTAAAGGCATCAAGAGGTGCAATTGATCACTATAATTTTTACAGCATTGTGCATGACCCTATGACCACATGTGGTTGCTGTGAGTGTATAGCGGTGGTGCTTCCCAGATGTAATGGTGTTATGACAGTTCATAGAGACTATACAGGAGATACGCCGTGTGGAATGAAATTTACAACGCTTGCAGGAGTTATTGGAGGTGGTAGATCAACCCCAGGATTTGTAGGTCATTCCAAGTATAATATTACCCAGAGAAAGTTTATTGCTGGTGATGGCGGAATATTGAGGTTGGTATGGATGCCCAAGTCCCTTAAAGAAGAGATAAGGGAGAGGCTTATTAAGAGAGGTGAAGAGGTGGGAGTGCCTGATCTGATTGACAGGATTGCTGATGAGACAGTGGGAATTAGTGAGGATGAGATACTCCCATTCTTGCAGGAAAAAGATCATCCTGCACTTAAGATGGAACCAATAGTTTCAGAATAAGGAGAGTGGACTATGGCACTTACAGGAATTCAGATCTTTAAATTGCTTCCAAAGACAAATTGTGGTGAGTGTGGTGTCCCCACCTGTCTTGCCTTTGCAATGAATCTTGCCTCTGGCAAGGCAGAGCTGGACTCTTGCCCCTATATCAGTGATGAAGCAAGGGAACAACTGGCAGAGGCATCTGCCCCTCCCATAAGGGAGGTAAAGATCGGAAGAGGGGTTAGGAGATTTAAGATAGGTGGTGAAACTGTCATGTTTCGCCATGAAAAGACATTCTATAATCCAACGGCAATTGGAGTGCTTGTGGAATCTAATATTGAAAGAGAGGTGTTGGAGAAGAAGCTTAAAAAGTGGAATGCCTATCAATATGAGAGGGTGGGGTTAAATCTGAGACCAGAATTGGTAGCATTAAAGGACTCTGATAGTGAAGATGTCTTTGTGAGTGCGGCAGAGGAGATTGCAAAGAAGAGTGAATTTAATCTGGTTCTCATATCTGAAGATCCAAAAAGGCTTGCTTCTGCCTTAGAAGTATGTGGATTTAAAAGGCCGCTTCTTTATGCTGCCACAAAGGATAATTTAGAGCAGATGGCTGATCTTGCAAAAGAAAATAACCTTCCTTTGGCTGTTAAGGGAAATGGTATAGAGGAGGTTATGGAGTTAACAGATAAACTGACCGAGATGGGTCTAAAAGATCTGGTTATAGATTCAGGCTCCCGTGCTCTAAATGAGGTGTTTAAAGACCAGATTATAATCAGAAAGGCACCATTGGTTGCTCAGACACGTTCCCTTGGATTTCCCACCATAACCTTTCCGTGTGAGATGGCCTCTAATCTGGATGTGGAAACCCTTATCGCCTCCATGCTTATTGCAAAGTATGCGGGTATTGTGATCCTTTCTGATTTTAAGGGGGAGAGTCTGTTTCCACTTCTGGTAGAGAGGTTAAATATATTTACCGATCCACAGAGACCTATGACAGTCACCCAGGGTATCTATGAGATTGGAAAGCCTGATGAAAATTCTCCTGTGCTTGTTACCACCAATTTCTCTCTTACCTATTTTATTGCAAGTGGTGAGATTGAGGCAAGCAGGGTTCCAAGCTGGCTTCTGGTTATGGACACTGAAGGGCTCTCTGTTTTGACTGCATGGGCTGCCGGGAAATTTACAGGTGATGCGGTGGGAAGTTTTGTTAAAAAGTGTGGAATTGCAGACAAGATTTCCCATAGAAAGGTGATAATTCCTGGATATGCCGCATCCATTAGTGGTGATATGGAAGAGGAGCTTCCTGACTGGGAAGTGATTATAGGGCCAAGGGAAGCCTCATTAATACCTAAGTTTCTAAAAGAGATGTATAAATAAATAAAGGAGTTTGGGAGATGATACTAATAGGAGAGAATCTAAATGTAATGAACAAGGTTATTGGAAAGGCATTAAAAGAGAGGGATCCAAGACCCATAGTGGAAGAGGCAAAGAGGCAGAAAGAGAGAGGGATGGATTTTATTGATATAAACTTAGGGCCTGCCAGAAAGGATGGTCCCCAGCTTATGGAATGGGTGGTAAAGACCATTCAGGAAGAGATTGGAGATACTCCCCCTCTTTGCCTTGACACGTCTAATATTGAGGCCATGGAGGCAGGACTTGCGGTTCACAAAGGGAGAGCAATAATTAATTCCATTATGTGTAGGCCTGAAAGGTATGAGAAGATGATTCCCCTTGCCGTGAAGTATAATGCTTACATGATTGCACTTATGTGGGGGCCAGAGGGTCTTCCAAGGGATGAAAATGAAAGAGGTGCTCTGGCAGCTGAGCTCATATATGCTGCTAATGAGGCAGGTATTCCCAATGAGGATATCTTTGTGGATGGAGTTGTAACACCTGTTAATATTCAGCAGCCTCAGGTAATGAGTCTGCTTAAATTTCAGGGGATGCTACAGGATATGTTTCCTGGGATTAAGTCCACCTGTGGTCTTTCCAATGTATCCAATGGTCCTCCAAAGCATCTGAGACCCATTCTGAATCAGACATTTATGGTTATGCTGGAGAGAAAGGGCATGTATTCATGTATTGCCGATGCCTATGATGATAGACTTATAGAGATTGCAAGGGGAAAGAGGCCTGATATAGTAGAGGTGATTTATAAGGTTATGGATGGTGAAGAGATAGATATGGGGAGCCTTAACAAAGAGCTTCAAGACTATGTAAAGACCGCCAAGGTTCTTTTGGGTCATACCTTATATTCCGATTCCTGGCTGGAACTCTAAAAAGAAAAGATGTCTTTTACTTTAAGGCCTCCTCTTTTATAAGGGAGGCCTTTTTTATTTCATAAATAATAAAGGGGAGATTTAGCTATTCACTTAGGGTTGTAGATAAGATATATGGGAAGATGGGATGGTAAGATTTCCTTTTGTATTTTCCATACCCCATTGTTCCATAAATATCCCGAGATACTTAAGAGATTCCATATGTCTCAATGAAGATGAGATACTGGATTCAGTGGATCTGGGAAGCAGAGAGATATTTGCTAATATCCCAGTAAAGACAATTATTTGGGCAAGATGGAGTAGATTGGTGGTAGATCTCAACAGATCCCCTGGAGATCTCAGCCCCAGAGGAGTAGTTCCTGTCTTAGATTATCATAACCGCAGAATCTACCGGCAGGGTATGGAGCCAGGAAAGGAGGATATAGAAGAGAGGCTTTCTCAGTTTTACTGGCCATATCATAGGAGACTTAGAGAGGCCATTGAAAATCCTGATATATTCGGTCTCTTTGATTGCCATTCTCTATCTGCTATTGGGCCACCAGGTGCACCTGATGCCTTTAAATGGAGAAAGGATATTGTTCTTGGAAACAATGGGGATCAAGATGGTCATTTAGTAAAAGAAAAGGGGAATATTACCTGCCCTGAGCCTCTGCTGGAGGAGTTAAAGGAGATATTTGAAAGATGGGGATTTACAGTATCCATAAATAGGCCATATTCTGGTGGTTATATAACCACCCATTATGGTAAAGAGATGATTAAAAGAGGTAAGTTTGCCATACAGATAGAAATAAACCAATCCCTCTATCTTAAAGAGGACAATATACATCTTGATCTGGGAGCAATTGCTGAAATAACAGGAAGACTATATAAGATATTTCAAGAGCTCGCTTTGAAGCTATGATCTGGCTTCTCTATGAGCTAAATAATAGTCTTTCATCTCCCTTAGTCGCTCCACATATATATCTCTGTAAGTGAGATTATCCATAAGGGAGATCTCTTCGAGCAGGAATTGAATTTCGGGTAGCAGATCTATCCCATAGCTATTTTGATGTCTTAAATCGGCTTCATGTACTATCAGGGAACAGTAGAAACTCATTAAGAGTCTAAACTTAAGATCCCTTCTAAAGAGATAGGCTCTGCCGCCCAAGGTGTTTAAAAAGAAGCCTGCCCATCTATATAGATCTTTAAAACGGGGGATCAAGATATATCTCTTTTTACATGCAGAACCTTTTTTAAGATAGTAAAAGAAGAGGGCCATATTGTATTCCATATCCCCTTCAAGCTCTTTGAGTATGCCTTTAATAAAGCTGATCTCTGCCCTTCCAAGCATTCTGTATAGGTAAAATATATTTTCCAAAAGCAGTGAACTATTCATCACTTCACCTGAAGGTATGGGAGCACGAGAGAGAAGAGTCTTAATAAGGCCATTTAGATAGGCCACTTCACTCTGTTTGGGATATCTATCTCTTAACTGATATATTCCACTTAGTATATCCAACAGCTGTCTCTGTATCTCATCACAAGGCAGATTTCCAGGATATACAGGCACTTTCTCCTTTACAACCCATACCTTTGACTCTGTATTTTCAGGTAAAGAGGGGGGTGAGTTAAGTCTGATCTTATCAACTTGGGGGGTTATCTTCTTTATTACTATCCAGCCCTTCTTCTTATATCCCTTTTCATATCCCAAGATATATCCCACCAAACCACTTGCTATAATCACTATTATCAAAAATATCCTCTGATATAACGAACCCCTTTTCATAACAGATTGAGAGCTTTGCATAACCCCTTTTTACACTGGGGGTTATACCCCCAGACCCCCAAAAATTAACTTTAAATAACCCATAATTACAGCTTTTTTTATGAGAGCTTTGAAAAATTCAAAGCTCTCAGATTACATATTAAAGGATTTAGTGTACATGTGCAATGAAAGATTGAAAAATTAAACTCTAAGTTAATAATATTAAGATATGTAATATCAGGAGGTGGTGGTAGATTTGAAGATACTTCTTACAAATGATGATGGCATATACTCTTTAGGACTTGAGGCCCTGTATAGGGAATTGATTAAGGAACATGATATTACCATTATAGCTCCTGAGACAGAGATGAGTGCTGTAGGACATGCAATAACCCTTACTATGCCCTTACGGGTAATGGAGATATATAAGGAGGGAAAATTTTATGGATATGCCATAAGGGGGACTCCTGCAGATTGCGTAAAGATAGGGGTTCAAGAGCTTATGGCCCAAAGACCTGATATGATAATTTCAGGGATAAATCTGGGAGCTAATTTGGGTGTAAATGTGCTCTACTCTGGAACTGTGTCTGCTGCAACAGAAGGGGCATTTCAGGGGATCCCTTCAGTTGCCATATCTTTAAATACAAGAAGGAATCCAGATTACAGTTTTGCAGCAAGATTCGCTAAAAAGATTATCTCATTTATAGAAGAGATCCCACCTTCCAATGGCATCGCACTTAATATAAACATTCCTTCCCTTCCTCCTGAAAAGATAAGGGGTGTGAAGATCACAAGACAGGGTATGAGCCATTTTGAAGAGAGCTATGAACGAAGAAAAGATCCCAGAGGAAATATATATTACTGGTTAAAAGGAGAAAAGTTTGTGGAGGATGGAGATCCCAATGATGATGCAACTGCTGTTTCAGAGGGTTGGATATCTATCACCCCAATTCACTATGACCTCACTGATGAGAAGGAATATGAGAGATTGACAGGCCTTGTGTCAAGGTATTTTAAGTGATAAAATGTTAAGAAGCTCATATTAAGGGAGGCGTTAATTATGGCCCAGATAGTAGAAAAGGTTAAGACACATATATATATAGATAGGGAGGCTAAAGAGAAGGCAAAGCACATCTTTTTAAAATATGGGCTTTCCATGTCAGGAGCTATTAATCTTTTTCTTCAGAAGGTAGCAAGTTCAGGAAAGATTCCTTTTCCGTTGAAAGTCCCAAATGCTGTTACAGAGAGGGTTATGGAGGACATTGAAATGGATAAAAATGTTGAAGATACCTCCTTAGAGGAGATGATTGTTGAAGCTGAGGCTCAAAAGACATAGGCAATTTCTGAAGGATCTAAGAAAGGTAAGGATGACCGATTCCCAGTTTCAAAGATATGTGGAATACCTGAATCTCTTAATCAATAAGAAGAGACTACCGCCAGAAGCTAAGGATCACGAACTTCAGGGACATTGGAAGGGTTTTAGGGAGTTCCACTTAGGTGGTGATCTTTTAATTATCTATAAGAAAAGAGATCAAGATTTAGTCCTTGCCCGCATAGGAACTCATAATAGGCTTTTTAAATAGATAATTAGGATTAATGGTAAAAGGTGATATTTTAAGAGATACATTGATTTTAAAGGAATTAAAAAAGGGGGCCTTTATATCAGGTCAAGAGCTGGCAGAAAGGCTTAATATAAGCAGGGCATCTGTATGGAAGAGGATAAAAAAGCTGAAAAAGTTAGGGTATAATATAGAATCCAGGCCTCGTATAGGCTATAGACTGAAGGATTCATCTCAACTTCCTATCTCCTATGAACTTATGGCAGATCTGAGAACCGAGATCATTGGGAAAAGGATCTATCATCTTGAAAAGACCACTTCAACCCAAGATGTGGCAAAGGATTATGCAATTAAGGGGGAGCAAGAAGGCACAGTAATTATAGCAGAAACCCAGACTCAGGGGAGGGGAAGGAGAGGTAGAAGATGGGAATCGCCCCAAGGAGTAGGAATCTATATGTCCATGATCCTCAGGCCAGGGCTTGAGGCACAAAGGCTTCCCTTTATCTCCATAATGGCAGGTGTGGCAGTGGCAGAGGCAATAAGGGATAGATTTAATATAGATGCAAAGATAAAGTGGCCAAACGATATATACGTAGAGAATAAAAAGATAGGTGGAATACTTGCAGAGAGCTTTATTGAGCCCGATATCATAAGATATGTGATTCTGGGCATCGGAATAAATCTGGAAACTCCACAAGATGCATTTTCAAAAGAGATCAGAGCCCTTGCATCATCTCTCAGGGAGATTTCAGGTAAGAGCATATCAAAGTGGGAGCTTTTAAAGGTACTCCTTGAAAGTCTTGATAGATACTACCTTTATCTCTTAGGTAAAGAAGACCAGAAGATAATAGGCAGATGGAGACAACTAAATAATACCCTTGGACGAAATATTACGGTATTAGATGATCCCCCATATGAGGCCTTTGCATGGGATTTGGCATCCGATGGTTCACTTCTAATTAAGACAAAAGAAGGAGAGATTCAGAGACTTATAAGTGCTGATATCTCCATCCGATATTAAAGATCGGGGCGAGAGGATTTGAACCTCCGACCCTCTGCTCCCAAAGCAGATGCGCTACCAGGCTGCGCCACGCCCCGATAAAAAGATAATAATTCTTTTTTTTGACTAAATCAACACCAAAGAGGTTAAAACGCAAAAAATCCTGTTTGAATCTTTATAAGAAAATGGTCTATAGTATTAATAATAATTTTGAGGGGGTAGGATGATGGATACAATATTGATGGAAAAAAGGGACTTTCACCTGGGTTATATTATCTTAAATAGGCCAGATAAATTAAACACCTTTAATAGCCCCTTAGCAGATGAATTGGATAGGGCCTTAATTGAATTTGATAACGATCCAGATGTCAGAGTCATAATTATCAAGGGTAATGGTAAGGTATTTTCAGCAGGAATTGACCTTGAAGAATTTTATGGAAAGGGCGCAAATGAATATAGGGATTGGATTGAGAAGATGGAAAGACCTCTGGTTAGAATCTCTCAATTGAAAAAGCCTGTTATTTCACAGGTTCATGGCGTTGCCGCCGCAAATGGAGCAGGGCTTGTGGCAGCATCTGATCTTGCCACTGCATCTGAGGATGCACGGATTGGTCTTACTGCCATAAACGTGGGGCTCAACTGTGTTGGGCCTGTTGTGCCCTTATCTCGTTCAGTGGGGAGGAAAAGGGCACTGGAGATGCTCCTATCTGGAAAGTTTATAGGGGCTGAGCAGGCACTCAATATGGGAATAATTAATAGGGTCTTTCCTGCAGATAGCTTGGAAGAAGAGACCAAAAGGTTTGCAATGATATTTTCAAAGAAAAGCCCATTTGCGCTTCAGCATGCAAAGAGGGCCTTTTATAATGCTATTGAACTTGAATATGAAAAGGCATTTGAATTTATGAATGAGGCATTTGCAAGACTCTGCACCCATGAAGAGGCAAAAGAGGGGATACAGGCGTTTAAGGAAAAGAGAGAACCCTGGTGGTCTATAAGATAAGTGAAATAGGCCAGAACAGATCATATTGCATCTGCAGATTTCTCTCCTTCTGGATCTATCCCCATAGAGAGAAGATGCTCTTTTACAAATTCCATATCTGGATCAAGCTGTAAGGCTAAGAGGTAGAAGGCAATGGCCTTATCCCTTTTACCGAGTAGCCTATAATTGACCCCAATATTGGCATAATCAATGGCAGAAGAGGGATCAATTCTTACTGCTTCCATAAAGCAATCAATGGCCTTTTGATGCTCTTTAAGCCTATAATAACAATATCCCATAATATTAAATAGATCTTGCCTATCACTGTCATATTCCAGTGCCTTCTGACACAGTTCAATTGCCTCTTTAAATCTTGACATCTCTTTTAGGCAATAGGCTAAGTGAGAATATATACTGACTCTGTCACAATCTGGAGGATTAAGACTCAGGGCATCTCTAAATGCAATTTCTGCCCTGTGCCATTGGGAGATCTTTAAGTGACATAGTCCCATATAAAAATTAAGAAAGTATCTATTGGGTAAGACACGGTCCATATATTTTAGCATCTCTAAGGCAGATTCAGGATCTTCTATCTCACACACAACCCTTCCCAAGGTCATTGCCACATCTGAAAGCGTCCTCTCTCTAAAGTGGGCTCCTGGAATTATGGTATAAAAGGCGGGAATATCTAATTTGGGATGGGTAATATTTAGCACTATTACCTCAAAACCCCTATTCCATAGGGCATGAATACAGCTCTCTACCTCTATCTTTATATTTTTATCAGAGATATCAGGAAGGGAATCCATATCTTTCCACTCTGATGGCTCCATCACAAAATGTGCCTCTTTAAGATCTTTAAATTTGGGAAGTCCACTTGGGACATAATTGGAAGAGGTGTTAAAATCTCCAGCAAGTTGTGCCACTTCAGTAAGAGCTCTATTCAGGGATTTATATGGATTTGTGGTAGTTCCGGCAGTCCAGACAATCTCACTCTTTTCAGGATATGTGGATGGATCGTAGGCTAAGACTCCCACTGAGGGGATGCCCATATCCAATGTAAAATCTGAAATGAAAAGATTTACCCCAACCCTCTTATATCTATTTATAAGATCTAAGCTGACCTTATCTTTTATGGATTGGACCCTTATGTGGGGTCTTTTTAACCTTTTTCTGCTTATTATGGATGATACATGCCTTTCAACCACTTCACATATACCCTGACATATGGCCTCTTCATTACAATTTCCTGCAGAGGTTCCGTTAAATTCATTTATAAGATAGAACCAGTCAAAGGGAATGAGGACCTCCTCTGACTTAGTCATATTATATGCCCATGTCCACCTTAAAGGGATATGAGAAAATACCTCTTCAACTCTGTCCAATCTGTCGGTCTTATCATGTACAGATCTTACTATATATTCAAATGCAAGGGCCTTTTGATTCTTAATATCCTTAAATGAGACTTTCAAAAAGTTCTTAGGATCCTTAGAAAAGCTAAAAAAGCTGAATCTCTCTGCAAGTTCCATTATAGCACTTGCCTCTGCCTGCTCAGGAGTTCCTCCTTTTCCCATCTGTTTTTTTGTCCCAATTATCCGTTTAGCATCCCTGCCACAGATGCTGAAATAGACAGGGATTCCCAGCCTTCCATTGTCAATTCGCACAGTGTCAGCAAGGATATCCATATCCACCTCTTTTAATCTCTTATAAAAGCGTCTAACAGTCTCCTTTGGAGAAATCAGTTTTTCAAGATCATGGCTATATCCTTTAAGGGCATCTTTTAAGATTATCTTACCTCTTCTTTTCATATGGCCTCCTATAACCTTCAAGATCCAGAGTGATGTGATCAAATCCCAATTCTTTAAATTTCATAACCGTCCTATTATGATAATGGTTATCAATAAATCTCTTTATATCTCCTATCTCAAGTTCAATCCTTGCTACCTTTCCGTGCATCCTCACCCTTACCTGTCTAAATCCCATTTCCATAAGATATTCCTCTGCCTCTGCTATCATCTTAAGCTTATCCACTGTGATGGGCTCTCCATAGGATATTCTTGTAGCAAGACATGCCATAGAGGGCCTATTCCATGTATTTAGCCCCATCTCTTTTGAAAGGCTCCTTATCTCTTTTTCTGTTAGCCC
Source organism: uncultured bacterium (assembly GCA_965613025.1). GTDB lineage: Bacteria > Desulfobacterota > DSM-4660 > Desulfatiglandales > JALVMZ01 > CAYTXJ01. Next base: position 6,482 of record CBFDUE010000016.1, on the reverse strand, counting down.
CACATCTTTAAGGGGTGAATACACATCAAATTCCTCTAAGGCCTTAAGTCCGGGTCTGTAGTCAGACATATCATCCATATTGGTGCCATCCAATATCTTAGGGATCCCCAAATCATTAGCTATCCTTTTAATTTCCTCTAAGATCTGTCTTTTACAATAATAACATCTCTTTGGAGTATTTGATATAAAGAGGGGACTGTCCAGTTGATGGGTTTCAACTAAGATATGCCTGATATTTAATTCCCTTGCTATGGTTTTTGCATTTTCAATCTCATCTCTTGTAAAGATGGGAGATATGGCGGTTATTGCATAGACCCTATCTTCACCAAGGGCATCTTTGGCTGTCTTGAGCAAAAAGCTACTGTCCTTTCCTCCTGAAAGGGCTATTAATACCCTTTTCCATCCCTTTAGAAGGGATATAAGTCTCTGCATTTTTTGATCTTTTTTCACAATTTAAAATTTTACCTTAGGAAGTTCCTGCCTCTCTTTGGGGACTTGAAAAAAGGCGGCTTTTTTAAAGCCAAACCATGAGGCTATAATATTGGTGGGAAAGCTCCTCAATTTTGTATTATATCTCTTTACTGCCTCATTATACCTTCTTCTTTCCACAGCAATTCTGTTTTCAGTACCTGCAAGTTCATCCTGAAGCCTTATAAAATTGGTATTTGCCTTAAGCTCAGGATACCTTTCTACCACAACTAAGAGCCTGCTCAAAGCAGAGCTCAGATAATTATTTGCCTGTATCTTTTCCGAAACACTCTGTGCCTTTGCAACCATAGACCTTGCCTTAGTTACCTCAATAAATAGTTCTCTTTCATGTTTTGCATAGCCCTTTACAGTCTCAACTAAGTTAGGAATTAGATCATAGCGTCTCTGTAATTGATTTTCCACCTGTGCCCATGCTGCCTTTACCTCTTCATCCATCCTTACAAGGCTATTATAGGTGGATTTTATGTAGGCAAAGGGAATAACTATTAGGACTGCTAATATTATAATAAGTTTCCAATAGCCCTTCATATTCCGACCTCCAGCGTATCTATCCTTTTGGAAAGGGATCTTAGAGCATTGAGATAGTCCGTGTAAATAGCTTTTATATCTTTAATCTTATCCTTCTTTAAACCTTTAATCTCTATAAGATGCCTAAATAAGGCTGGATCCATTTCTAACAGAGAACATGCCTTTTCCACGGTCTGCCTCTTTGTCTTAGGTTGATCCAGATCGTATAAAAATATAATAGCCCTAAATATGGATACAAGGCCTTCCACAGAGGCCTTAATTACTGCAGATAGGAATTTGTTTTTTCTCTCTCCTTCAAGATATGCCTCTTTTAAAAGGAGTACCCTTCTCTTTAGCTCCCTTTCGCATTGCAATCTTAAATGTTCCTTTTCAATATGAATCTCTTTTAAAACATCCTTGCCATAAAGTATCTTATAATTGGATCTGATACTGAGATATTCTAAGGGAAAGACATCTAAGGATTGCTCTATATACGTGGGTGTTACAAAGAGAGGGGTGGATACCCCCTTTTTCCTAAATCTCTTTACCAAAGGAATTACCCTATCCAATATTTCCAGACTGTCATCAGAAGTGACTATCATAAGATTTATATCTGAAATCCCGGAAACATACTCTCCTGATACAGCACTCCCATATAATATTATAGAGATCAAACTGTCTTTTAAGGCCTCTTTGTAATCCTCTACAATGGCATCCTGGATAGCTTGTAGTTTTGAGTCCATTTTCTTTCCCTCCTTAGAAGCTCCCCCCTGCTCCACCTCCACCACTCATTCCACCTCCAAAACCACCGAAACCTCCGCTAAAAGGCCCAAAGCCTCCTCCAAGTCCTCCACCATATCTGGTAGGGCCTGGAAACCCAAAGAAAAACGGAAAGAAAAAGAAAGATCTTCCACCCCTTCTGGATAGCAGGATTGGCACCAAAATAAAAAAGATAAGTGGAAAAAAGAAAGGAAAGATAGGATTCCTTTTCTTTCTTACTTTTTTAAGGCCCATATCCGAGGGAATCTTAGATAGATCCAGGCCATACTCTTTTGCTATAATTGAAGCGATTGCCATAACCCCGTTTAAGATACCTTCTCCAAAGAGATCCTTTTTAAGATAGGGAACCATATATCTGTCTCTTATCTCACCTGCAGTTCCATCTGTAATAATCCCTTCTAATCCATATCCCACCTCTATCCTCATCTTCCTCTCTTTAAGGGTAATAAAGATAAGCACACCCCTGTCTTCACCCTTCTTTCCAATTCCCCACTTTTCATAAAGCAGATTGGCATATTCATTATAATCCCAACCCCTTATATGGGGCATAGTAACAACCACTATGGGAATACCTGTATTTTGGAGTAGAAATTTACAAATTGAGTTTATCTTTACTTCATATTGATCAGATATAATCCCAGCAAAGTCATTTACAAGCCCCTTTGGCCTTGGAAAGGTCTGATCCTTAGCCCAACCTTTTTCTGAAAATAAAACGAATAATAAAAGCAGAAAGAGTATCTCTGTGACTTTCTTATTGTACAGCAGATTTCCATCCTGTCTCATTTAATACCCTATTAAAGCATCTCTCCTCAGATGTCCTGATCCTCTCAGACCATTTTTTATCACTCAGATACTCTTCTGCCCATACCTTATCTGCAATGGGGGCATATCTTGCCGCATATTCATCCATCTCTTTTGCCTTTTTAGTATATATTTCCTCGGCTCCAGGATGAGTGAAATAGGGATTGGTTTCATGAATAATTCTCCTGAGCACATGAGGATTATCTATAATCATACATGGCCTTAGATGGTTGGGATTATGTGGTTGACACTCCCTTATCTTTTGAAAGAGACGACTCTTTAAGGCCTCTGTTAAGGTATGGGTCTTGATATTGTGAGATGCCACATGGGTATAGACACAGGGCTCGATGTCTCCATTTGCATTTATATGAAGATACCTTCTCCCCCCTGCAATACAACCACATACATATGGCCCATCATTCCAAAAGTCCATCACAAATATGGGCCTTGTATTTCTTATCTCTATTACCTGCCTCCTTAGATGATTCCTCTGCTCAGGAGTAACCATAAGTGTAAAGTCTGCCTTTCCATTTACAGGCACATATAGAAAATAGTTCTGCAAGATACTTCCCTTTTCAATTAAGAAGTCAACAAATTCAAATGAGGAGACCTCATATATATTCTGCCTTGTAACAGTTGCAGATGTTCCAAATATCATGCCTGCCTTGTTCAGATTTTCCATTGCCTGCATTATCTTTTGATATACTCCCTTTCCTCGCCACCTATCTGTCTCCTCTTCATAACCCTCAATACTAATTACCACAAGCACATTACCAAGCTCAGTAAATCGCTCTGCCACCTCTTGGCTAAGTAATGTCCCATTGGTATAGACCTGGAAAAATATCTCTGGGTGCTCTTCAATCATCTGAAAGAGATGGGGATAAATCAGAGGTTCTCCACCGAGCACGGTTACAAAATATATTCCCATTTCCATACATTCCTTAAGCAATCTCTTAATTACTTCATATTCCAGCTCAGGTGTATATCCATATCCAATGGTATAACAGCCTTTGCATCTCAGATTGCATCTAAAGGTAGGGGATAAGATAATCATAAAAGGTGGTCTGACACCATGCAACATTTCAAACTGATCTCTCTTTGTTCCTCCTAAAAACCAGGCATTATTAAAGAGGGTATTGTAGATCTTAAAGCGGTTCTTTTTGGGAATCCTTTCTAATACCCTATAAAATATCTCTTTTGATGGATGGTCCGATCTAAAAAACCTAACCAACGCATCCATTACATCATGCACATCAGGGTTATTGCTAATCTTCTTTACAAGCTGAAACATCTGTATCAATCTCTCCTCAGAGATATAATCCAGCATCTGGAGGATCATCTTGGTGGCCCTCTTTGCTGAACCTTCACTGAATTGTTGACTTAATACCATGGCTCACCTCCTCCCGTGCTGAGGAAAAAGGGTTGATAATAAAAGAGCCCATAAGACAGAGATAAGGATCAAATAAGCTATTGTCAATATTACGGGAAAAAATTATACTATTCAACTATAAAATTCTTTTTTTAAAAGATTTCATATTATGGAAAATACCTCAAAAAAGGCATATGATTCCATATCCATTGGATGGACATGCACCTATCTTCCTATAGAGATACTTAATGCAGCAGGTATTAAAGGTGTAAGATTAATCCCAGAGCATGACTCTGAAGAGGCAGACTATCAACTGGATCCCAATCTATGTCCATATATAAAGAAGATACTTGGGTGCGGTATGGATGGTAGATATGGAGACATAACAGGTGTAATAATTGTAAATACCTGTGATGGCATGAGAAGGCTCTATGATTCATGGAAAAGGTATATAAGTACATCTTATTGTTATCTTCTGGATCTTCCGAGAAGATCAGATGCTCTATCTATAGAATATTTTAGAAACATCTTAAATTCTCTTATACAGTCTTTAAATGAGCATTTTGGGCTTAAGATTGAATCAAATGAGCTTTTAGATTCAATAATTGCAACTAATAGATATAGAGAGCTTTTAAATAGATCCATTAATAGATATATAAGAGGTTCAGATATTAAATTATCCAGAATAATTAAGATAGTTACAGATAATAAAGGGATCGAGGATAAGATCAGATATTTAGAAAGGCTTTTAAAGGAGGAGAAAAAATGCGATGAGCCATCTCAAGATAGGATTTTAATTGGGATTACAGGTTCTATACTGGATGGGGAGCATATAGTGGAATATCTTGAAATGATGAATGTAAAGGTGGTGATGTTGGACTCCTGTATCATTGGAAAGACATTTAGTCCCATTAGATTGGGCCAGGATCCCACTAAGGCACTTGCAGAGGATTATCTTAAAAGGATTCCTTGTGCCAGGATGGGAGATATAGAGAGGAGAATAAGGGAACTGATTGCCAATGTAATCAGATACAGGATAGATGGAGTCATATATTTTACACAAAAATTTTGCGATACATATCTATTTGAACTTCCTGTATTAAAGATTAGCTTAAAAGAGATTAATATTCCCATGCTCTGCCTTGAAGGCACATTTAGCAGGAAGATATCTGGTTCAATGAAGACCAGAATTCAGGCATTTCTTGAAATGTTGGGTCATGAGTTATAAAAAGATTATAATCAGAAATTCATATACCTATCTTTTCTTAAACTATATTCTTAGGATCTCTCTCTTTAAGAATAAAAATATTCCTTTTAAGATCTGGGTATATTTTTTGCTTTACAATCTCAGAGAGGCTCACAAAAAGGGAAGGCCCACCATCTGGACTAATGCCTTTGGCCCTGTGGAGATAATATATGCAATGGGAGCTGTGCCATTTATTCCTGAAATTATTGCATCAGTAGTTGCATATCTTGGAAGAAGCAGGCAGTTTTTAGACCAAAGCCAGGGCCATATCTCAACTGATCTATGTTCATTTTTACGCTGTGCTTATGGACTTATGTTGGAAGATCTGCTTCCTAAGCCTGAGCTAATATTTACCTGTGCACAGATCTGTGATGGGGCTACAAAATTTTTTAACATTGCCTCCCGATTCTATGGAGTTCCTCATATAATAATAGATGCACCATTTAAAAAGGACATCCATTCTCAAAGATATGTAAGAGAACAACTCAAGGAGGCGATTGAAGGCATTAATGGTATTATAGGCCCTTTTTTAAAGATTGATAGTAGCCGCTATCTTAAATATCTTCGCAATTCATGGTTTATGATGAAAAAGATCAATTATCTTAGAAGATCTAAACCGGCTCCGTTTCCAGGTAGTGATGCCCTCAGTTATCTCTTAGGTATGAGATTTTATAGTATGGGATCAAGATGGGCTCTGCTATTTTTTTATTATCTTTTAAGTGATATCCAGAAAGATGTCCTTAAAAAGAGGGGTTATCTTAGTAAGGAACGCTATAGATTACTCTGGCTACACCATATAAGACCATATTATAAAAATGAGATATTTGATATATTAAATAGATGGGGAGCCTCTGTGTGTTTTGAAGAAGCAAATTATATACATTGGAATCCCTTTAAATCCGAAGATCTTATTGATGTAATAACAGATAAGATAATTTCCAATGTCTGGATTGGCCCTATTGATAGGAGAATCAGTGCAATAGAAGAGATGATTGCCGATTATAAGGTCCAGGGGGTGATTCACTTTTCAAATTGGGGATGCAGACAAAGCAGTGCTGGAGCACACATGATAGGGGAATTTCTAAGGAATAGAGGGATTCCATTTGTAATAATTCCAGGAGATGGGGCAGATCCGGATAACTACTCTATGGGTCAGACCCGCACCCGACTGGAGGCATTCTTAGAGATGCTGGACTGAGAGCTTTAAATTTTTGGTTCATCTCCAAATTAGTTGGTGTTTGAGAAAGCATCTTTAATGATAAGAGAGAAATATTCAAGATCATGGAAACC
>CBFDUE010000015.1:0-34429 GCA_965613025.1 uncultured bacterium | reverse complement strand
TCAAGTCTGTAAAGGAGATATTCGGTTTGTCCTGAAACCTTTTGCGAAGTTTCCAAGCATAAGCAAATCGATCAGAAGTAATTCGTTCTACCGTGAGCCATCCCTCCTCAACTGACCGAAAAATCCCATCCATAAAACGGACGGCTTCCTCAAATGCCTCTCGTCGGAAAACAAGTGTAATCACTTCATCAAGCACATAGTCAGTGGTGTAAATGTGTGAACCTCGGGATCGCAATTCCTTGTAGAGAGTTTTGATCTCCTGATGTCGGGCATTTCGGCGATGCCCTAATGCCAGCCAGCCCCACGTATCTATGAAAACTAAGTCGGACATCATGCCGGCTCCTTCCCATAGAGCTCTTCTTCGATCTCTCTGACAGAAAGGGGGCTGCCGGAAAGGCAACCGGCTACATTCAAGATTGGATCCTCCACTATTGGCTTGCGGCTTCTAAGAAAATCGACGAAGTCCAAAACTTCTTGAATCCGATCGTCCGGCAAGTCGCGGACTTTCTCGATGAGCTTCTCTTTTAGCACTTCAGTCTCTTCCATCATCTTATCCCCTCCAATTGATTTAGGATCACCTATAGAAATGAGAGCTTTGAATTTTTCAGATTTTTAACATTTTTCCCTTTCATTGTCAAAAATCGGTGATTTGAAGATTTGGTTCAGGGTGCATGGTTCGAGGTTCGTGGTTTGGGGTTAAAATAGAAAGCGGGAAAGGCGAGAAAAGTTGAAGGTGAGAAAAGCATTTTACTTGTTCCTCTTCAGAGCCTTGATCGAATTTCCGATCATTCCACTTATCTTCCCTCAACCTTTCATTAAGTTCTTGATATTCAGTATCTTTAACGTATCCTACCTCTTTAGAAATATAGAGTTGAGTCTTTAGCTTGCCCGAAGATCCCTTCTACATTAGATTGCTTCGCTTCGCTCGCAATGACAGAGATCTGGTCTCCGACCGGGAGGGTCATCCGACCCGACTCCGTCCTAGAGGGGACTCCGCCCCGGCAGGGAGGGGGGTGTAACCCCCAGTGTAAAAAGGGGTTATGTAAAGCTATCGATGAAAAGGAAGAACAAGAGGCATCTTATTCTTGGAAATGAAGCCATTGTGGAGGGTGCCCTTGCCTCAGGATGCCGCTTCTTTGCGGGTTATCCCATAACACCGGCCTCTGAGATTGCAGAGATGCTATCCTACAGGCTTCCTGAGGTGGGTGGAACCTTTATCCAGATGGAAGATGAGATTGCAAGTATGGGGGCAGTGATTGGGGCATCCCTTGCGGGAGTAAAGAGTATGACCGCAACCAGTGGCCCAGGATTTTCCCTTATGCAGGAAAACATAGGATATGCGGCAATTGCAGAAGTCCCTTGTGTGGTGGTAAATGTGATGAGAGGGGGGCCGAGCACAGGTCTTCCTACATCCCCATCCCAGGGAGATGTTATGCAGGCAAGATGGGGCACACACGGTGATCACCCAGTAGTGGTCTTATCGGTATCCACTGTATCAGACTGCTTTAACATAACAGTAAAGGCATTTAACATATCAGAAAAATATAGGGTGCCTGTTATAGTCCTCTCTGATGAGATGGTATCCCATACCAGGGAGGCCATTGAACTTCCAGATCCAGATGAGATAGAGATTGTGGATCGCAAAAGACCTGAGATGCCACCAGAATGGTATATTCCCTATAAGGATGATATGAAGGGAGTGCCACCAATGGCTCCCTTTGGAAGCGGATACCGCTTTCATGTAACAGGGCTTGTGCATGATGAAAGGGGATTTCCTACACAGAGGCCGGATGAGATTGATGCATTTATAAGGAGGCTCTTTAGAAAGATCACACTGGGATTTAATGAGATCATGATGATAGAATCCCTTTATATGGAGGATGCTGAAATCGCTCTAATTGCATATGGATCAGTGGCAAGGGCATCAATGAGAACGGTTAAGGAGGCAAGGGCTAAAGGGATCAAGGCAGGACTTGTTAAGCTCATAACACTCTTTCCCTTCCCTAAGAGATTAGTGCTTGATGCCATTAAGGACTGTAAGGTAATAGTGGTTCCAGAGCTAAATATGGGGCAAATCAGCAGAGAGGTTAAGAGGATTAATGATCTGGGTATCAGGGTGGAAAAATATAATAGAGTAGATGGTCAGATGATAACCCCTATGGAGCTTTTAGAATTTATTGAAGGCCTGTGATGAAGCAAGAGGTAACAAGGCTCATATACAAATATCTCAGACACGACAAAAAATTTCCCCATGTATGGTGCCCTGGGTGCGGAAATGGTATTGTGCTGGGCTCCCTTATCCGTGCAATTGACTCCATAGGGCTTAAAAAGGATGACATTGTCCTTGTATCAGGCATTGGATGCAGTGGCAGGATGCCTGTATATGTGGATTTTAATACCCTCCATGCCACTCATGGAAGAGCGCTTACCTTTGCAACTGGAATAAAGCTTGCCAATCCATCTCTTACAGTAATCGTGGTTATGGGAGATGGGGATGCAACTGCCATTGGAGGTAATCATCTTATACATGCTGCAAGGCGAAATCTGGATATAAATGCCATTATAATCAATAACCGCATCTATGGTATGACAGGGGGGCAACATTCTCCAACCACCCCATATGGTGCATTTACCACCACATCCACATTTGGCCATATTGAACATGCCTTTTCCATTGCAGAGCTGGTGGTCACCGCAGGGGGAGCCTTTGTTGCAAGGGGAACCGTCTATCATGTAAATCTCTTAGACAGATTGATAAAGACCGCCATTTTGAGAAAGGGATTCTCAGTGGTTGAGGTGATATCAAACTGTCATGTTCAATTTGGAAGAAGAAACAGGCTTTCTGATCCCATCTCCATGATGAAATGGCTCAGGGATCATGCAATTCCCATTGAAAGGGCGGGAAAGGATCTATTGGAAGAGAAGGATGGAAGATTTACCATAGGAGTGCTTGCAGATAAAGAGAAGCCTGTATATATTGAAGAGTATGAAAAGATCAGAGATATGGCAAGGAAGATGGGTGATGGAACATAGCAGGTTTGAGGTAAGATTTGCAGGCTCTGGAGGGCAGGGAATAATTCTTGCAGGCCTGATCTTTGCAGAGGCAGCCACCCTTGAGGGGTATTATGTAACAAATACTCAGAGCTATGGGCCAGAGGCCAGGGGTGGAGCAAGCCGCTCCGATGTGGTCATATCAGATACACCCATAGACTACCCTAAGACCATCTCTCCTGATATACTTATCTGTCTGAATCAGAGCTCATGTGATCTCTATTTCAAAGACCTTCGTGAGGATGGAATACTGATTGTGGACCCTGAACTTATAGATCAGGTCCCTACAGAAAGGAGCATCAAGATACCATTTAGGAAGATATCTTCAAAGATCACAGGAAATGGTGTCTCTGCCAATATGGTGGCCCTTGGAGCGCTTATTCAGATTACAAAAAAGATACCTCAGCGGGTGGTTGAAAAGGCAATAGAGAAGAGAGCTCCTAAAGGCACGGTGGAAAGAAATATCAGGGCATTTAGGGCAGGACTGAGGGAGGCAAAGAAGGTGGATTTGGAAAGCCTTCCTAAGAGGATCCTGGAAGGAGAAGAGGAGATTTAGAGACGATGAGGAAAAGGGCACTCCTTGCTCTTGAAGACGGAACCCTATTTTGGGGATATTCATTTACAGGCGATTTTGAAACCACAGGAGAGGTGGTATTTAACACATCCATGACAGGATATCAGGAGATACTCACCGATCCTTCCTATTGTGATCAGATAGTTACCATGACATATCCCCTTATTGGAAACTATGGCATCAATGACGAAGATATTGAATCTGACAGAATCCAGGTAAAGGGGTTTATTGTAAGGGAATATCAGGACTATCCCAGTAATTGGAGGTCAAAGAAGACCCTTTCAGAGTATCTTAAAGAGAATGGTATACCTGGGATTGAAGGGATTGATACGCGGGCTCTCACCCGCCATATTCGGCTTCAGGGAGCCATGAAAGGGGCTATTTCCACCCTGGATCTAAATGAAGAATCCATGGTGGAAAAGGCAAGGAGATCTCCGCCAATTATAGGGCGGGATCTGGTAAAAAAGGTCTGTATCAGAGAGCCCAAGAGATGGTCTAAGGGAAGGATGTGGGATATAGAGGGGGGGCTAAATGGATCTTCATGGAAAGGCAATAAAAGGTGGAGGGTGGTTGCCATAGACTATGGGGTCAAGTATAATATCTTGAGGCTACTTGAAAGCAGAGGCACTGAGATACTGGTATTACCACCGGATGTCTCGGCATCTTTAATATTGGATCTTGAACCCGATGGCCTATTCTTGAGCAATGGCCCTGGGGATCCTGCGGCTGTCTCATATGCTATAGAAACCATAAAGGAGGTGATTGGCAGGATTCCCATATTTGGGATATGCTTGGGGCATCAGCTCTTGGGCCTTGCACTTGGAGGTAAGACATTTAAGCTAAAGTTTGGTCACCGTGGGGCAAATCAGCCTGTAATGGATCTTAAAACCGGTAAGGTTGAGATCACCTCCCAGAATCATGGATTTTGTGTGGATATGGAATCCATAAAGGATGAAGATGTAGTGCTGAGCCATATAAATTTAAATGATAGAACCCTTGAAGGCCTTATGCACAGAAGATTACCCCTCTTTTCTGTCCAATACCATCCGGAGGCCTCCCCTGGCCCTCATGATGCCACATATCTGTTTGACCGTTTTATTGAGATGATGGATCAATTTCACAGAAGGGCTGGATAGATGCCAAAGAGGAGAGATCTTAAAAAGATACTTATTATCGGTTCAGGCCCCATTGTTATAGGACAGGCATGCGAATTTGACTACTCAGGCACCCAGGCATGTAAGGCACTTAAGGAAGAGGGATATGAGGTGATATTGGTAAATAGCAATCCTGCAACCATTATGACCGATCCAGAGATGGCACATCGCACATATATAGAGCCCATAACATGGGAGATATTGGAAAAGATAATAGAAAGGGAAAGGCCTGATGCACTGCTTCCCACCTTAGGGGGGCAGACAGGGTTAAATATCGCTGTCCAGTTAGAGGAAAATGGTGTTATTGACAGATTTGGGGTTGAACTCATTGGAGCATCTATTGATGTGATAAGAAAGGCCGAAGACAGGGAGAGATTCAGAAATGCCATGCAGAGAATCGGGCTTAAGGTTCCCAAAAATGGTATAGCAAGAGATATGAAAGAGGCCCGCAGGATTGCAAAGGCAATTGGATATCCCATAATTATAAGGCCCAGCTTTACCTTAGGTGGTAAGGGAAGTGGAGTTGCCTATAATCGGGAAGAGATGGAAGAGATGGCAAAGGCGGGGCTTAGTGCCAGTATGATCTCAGAGATAATAATGGAAGAATCCCTGATAGGCTGGAAGGAATATGAGCTGGAGGTGATGAGGGATTTTAAGGATAATGTGGTGATAATATGTTCCATTGAAAATTTTGATCCCATGGGAATACACACAGGAGATAGCATCACTGTTGCACCTGCTCAGACCCTCACTGATAGGGAATATCAGAGGATGAGAGATGCTGCTATTGCCATTATAAGGGAGATTGGGGTTGAAACCGGTGGTTCCAATATCCAGTTTGCAATCCATCCAGATACAGGCGATATGATGGTAATTGAGATGAATCCAAGGGTATCTCGCAGTTCTGCACTTGCATCCAAGGCCACAGGATTTCCCATTGCAAAGATAGCCGCAAAGCTTGCAGTGGGCTATACCTTAGATGAGATACCCAATGATATCACAAAGGAGACCATGGCCTCATTTGAACCCACCATTGACTACTGTGTGGTAAAGATTCCCAGATGGGCATTTGAAAAGTTTCCAGGTGCAGAAGACAGGCTCTCTACCTCTATGAAATCGGTAGGAGAGACAATGGCAATAGGTAGAAACTTTAGAGAGGCGCTTCAAAAGGCCATAAGATCCTTAGAGATTGGAAGATACGGGCTGGGATCAGATACCTCAGGAGAGGTGGATTATGATATTGAAGAGATAGAGGAGAGATTGGTAACACCCAACTCAAAGAGGCTCTTCTTTATCAGGGAGGCCTTTAAAAAGGGGCTCTCCTTAGAGAGGGTATATGAGCTTACCAGAATCGACCCCTGGTTTCTCTATCACATAAAGAAGATATTTGAGATGGAATCCCGTCTTAAAAGTAGGGGCAAAGGAGGAGATGGTTTTGATTCTCTAAGCAGGGAAGAGATCTTCAGGATAAAACAGGACGGATTTTCGGATATACAGCTTGGCAATATATTTGGAAAAGAGGAGATGGAGATAAGGAGGATCAGAGAGTCAAGAGGGGTAAGGCCTGTGTATAAGCTTGTGGATACATGTGCAGCTGAATTTGAGGCGTATACACCATACTATTATTCCACATATGAAGTGGAAAATGAGATAAGGCAATCGGACAGAAGAAAGGTGGTGATTCTCGGAGGTGGGCCTAACAGGATAGGGCAAGGGATTGAATTTGATTATTGCTGTGTCCATGCATCCCTTGCACTCAGAGAGATGGGGATAGAGAGCATAATGGTAAATAGCAATCCGGAGACCGTCAGCACTGACTATGACACCTCTGATAAGCTCTACTTTGAGCCCTTAACCTGTGAAGATGTTCTAAACATTGTGGAACAAGAAGGGGCAGAGGGAGTGATTGTGCAGTTTGGTGGGCAGACCCCGCTCAATATCTCAGTTCCTCTTGCAAGAGCAGGGGTAAAGATACTGGGGACAGATCCGGATAGCATTGACAGGGCAGAGGATAGGGATAGATTTCAGAGACTGCTAAATAAACTCCATATTCTTCAGCCACCCAATGGCTCTGCCACCTCCTTAGAAGAGGCCTTAAGAGTGGCAGATAAGATCGGATATCCTGTGATGGTTAGACCATCCTTTGTCTTAGGTGGAAGGGCCATGGAGATCGTCTATGATGAGATGGATCTTAAGCACTATATCAGAGACGCAGTGGAGGTCTCTCTTGGAAGACCGGTCCTTATTGATAGATTCTTAGAACATGCTACTGAAATTGATGTGGATGCCATCTCTGATGGGGATGTCACCATAGTTGGGGGAATTATGGAACACATCGAGGAGGCAGGTGTTCATAGCGGAGATAGCGCCTGTGTGCTTCCACCCATAAGTCTGGAAAGAGAAATAATTGAGAGGATTATGGCACATACCAAGGCCATATCTAAGGAACTACATGTAATTGGCCTTATGAACATACAATTTGCCGTAAGGGATGGTCAGGTCTATGTATTGGAGGTAAATCCCAGGGCATCCAGGACCATTCCCTTTGTAAGTAAGGCCACGGGAATCCCTCTGGCAAAGCTTGCTACTAAGGTCATAATGGGTGCAAGCCTTAAGGAGCTGGGACTTACCGAGGAGGTTGTGCCAGAGCATATATCAGTTAAAGAGTCTGTGCTTCCATTTGCCCGTTTTGAAGGAGTGGATACCTTACTTGGACCCGAGATGAAATCCACTGGAGAGGTGATGGGAATTGACAGATCCTTTGGCCTTGCCTTTGCAAAATCACAGCTTGGGGCAGGGCAGAGGCTTCCCTTAAGCGGAACGGTGTTTTTAAGTGTAAGGGATGAGGATAAGATGGAACTTCTTAAGACGGCTCTTATATTTTTTGATATGGGCTTCAATATTGTGGCCACAAAGGGAACTGCCAAGTTCTTACTAAGTCATGGTATAAAGGTAAAGAAGGTAAGAAAGGTAAGGGAGGGGAGGCCAAATGTGATTGATATGATGAAAAATGGTGAAATTGATCTTGTAATTAATACAACCAGTGATAAGAGGGCTATTGAAGAGTCATTTTCCCTAAGAAGGACCGCTCTGCTTTTAGACATACCCTATTCCACCACCATATCAGGAGCCTATGCCACAGCGCTTGCCATAAAGGAGATGCGGAGTAACTCGCTTCAGGTAAAGACCCTTCAGGAATATCATAGAGCAACTCTGAGAGGAAGATAATGAAAGTCAGAGAATATGATCATCCAAAAGAGTCATGTGGCATCTTTGGCGTGTATGGCCACGAAGATGCGGCAAAACTCACCTATTTTGGCCTGTATGCCCTGCAACATCGCGGGCAGGAAAGTGCTGGCATTGTGGTATCTGACGGTAAAAAGATGAGCGAATTTAAGGCTATGGGACTTGTTCCAGATATCTTCAATGAGCAACTTATGGACAGATTTAAAGGCCACATTGCCTTAGGTCATGTAAGATATTCAACCACTGGATCTTCCCTGATCTCTAACTCCCAACCCTTTAGGATAAGATACTCAGGGCAGGATATCGCAATTGCCCATAATGGAAATCTGGTAAATGCAAAGGCACTCAGAGAAGAGCTTGAAGATAGTGGCTCCATATTTCAGACCACTATGGACAGTGAAATCGTCCTCCATCTAATAGCAAAGACTCTCAGTATGGGGATGGAGGATGCCATATTAAAGACCATGTCCCTTATCAGGGGGGCCTATTCCATTGGCCTTATAACTGTTGACTCTCTTATTGCCATAAGAGATCCCTATGGGTTCCGACCACTCTGCCTTGGTAAACTACCAGATGGATATGTGATATCCTCTGAGACATGCGCACTTGATCTTGTGGATGCCGAATATATCAGAGATGTGGAGCCGGGTGAGATCCTTGTCATAAACCGAAACGGTATAAATAGCATTAAGACAGGGCTTGGAAAGAGAAAGGCACACTGTATTTTTGAACTCATCTACTTTGCAAGGCCAGATAGCACCATCTTTGGACAGAATGTGTATCTTTTCAGAAAAAGACAGGGTGAGCTCTTGGCACAAGAGTATCCAGTGGATGCAGATCTGGTAATGCCATTTCCTGACTCTGGAAACTATGCAGCCATTGGGTATGCAAGTGCATCTGGAATCCCATTTGAAATGGGGGTCATAAGGAACCACTATGTGGGCAGAACCTTTATCCAACCCTCTCAAGATATGAGGGACTTTGGCGTTAAGGTTAAACTGAATCCTGTAAAGGAGCTTTTAAAGGACAAGAGGGTGCTTATAATTGAAGATTCCATAATAAGGGGAACCACGGCCAGGACAAGGGTAAAGACCTTGCGAAATATCGGTGTAAGGGAGGTGCATATGCTGGTAAGCTGCCCTCCCCATAGATTTCCCTGTTATTATGGAATAGATTTTTCCACAAAGGGTGAACTGATAGCTGCGTATCATAGCATAGAGGAGATCAGAGACTTTATGAGATTGGACAGCCTCGGATACCTTTCCCTTGAAAGCTTAGTCAGTGCAACCCATATAAAGAAAGAGGATCTATGTTTAGCCTGTTTTGACGGAAACTATCCAGAGCCTGTTGATACCGAATTTAGTAAATTCTGTTTTGAGGAGTAGTGAGGATGGAATTTTATTTTTCTAAGGAGCAGCAGGATATAAAGAGGGCAGCGGCTGAATTTGCAAGCAAGGAATTCCCCTCCTTAGCCCATCAGTGCGAAGAGGGAGAGATCTACCCAATGGAGCTTGTAAAGAAGGCGGCAGATCTTGGCTTTATCGGTATAAATATACCCCTTGAATATGGAGGTGGGGGATATGGATATGTGGAAAAATGTATCCTGTGTGAGGAGTTCTGGAGGATAGACCCTGGGCTTGGCTCTGTGCTTATCTCTGCCACATTTGGATCTGATATGCTTGTCCTCTATGGCACTGAAGAGCAGAAGAAGAGATATCTTATGCCTGTAACTAAGGGTGAAACAGTTATGGGATCTGCCATAACAGAGCCTGACTCTGGAAGTGATGTGGCCTCCATCAGCACAAGGGCAATCAGAGATACAGACCATTATGTTATTAACGGAAGCAAGATATTTATTACCAATGCAACGGTTGGAGGGTTTTTTATGGTCTTGTGCCTCACTGATCCTGAAAATCCACACAGGCATCGCAGGCACAGTGTAATATTGGTTGAAAGGGATAGGGAGGGGTTTGAGGCCACAAAGATAAGAGGGAAGATGGGTATAAGGGCCTCAGATACAGGTGAGATCACATTTAGTAATGTAAAGGTTCCTTTGGAAAATCTTATAGGTAAGGAGAATATGGGATTTTATCAATTTATGGAATTCTTTAACAGAACCAGGATACATGTGGGTGCAGAAGGGGTGGGAATTGCTCAAGGAGCATTGGATCATTCCATTTCACATGTAAGGAAGCGGGAACAATTTGGAAAGAGGCTTAAAGAGTTTCAGGCAATTCAGTTTAAGATCGCTGAGATGGCAACCCTTATTGAGGCTGCAAGGACTCTTGTTTACAGAGCTGCACATATTGCAGATAGTAGCAGCCCAGATCCCAAATTGACTGCCATGGCCAAGTGGTTTTCAGGATATGTGGCGGTAAGGGTATCTGATGAGGCAGTTCAGATCCATGGAGGTTATGGATATATTAGTGAATATGGGGTGGACAGATTTTTTAGAGCATCAAAGATCATTGAGATATATGAAGGGACAAAGGAGATTGAAAAATTGATAATATCAAGGTCAATTCTATAAAATCACTTATGTTATTGTATCTGAGAGCTTTGAATTTTTCAAAGCTCTCCATTAAATAATAACCCTCTAAATAAAAAAGGAGGAGGCCATGGATAAGATATTGAGGATTGATATGGGAGCAGAAGGTGGTCCAAAGGCAAAAGAGGAGCCTTTGGGCGAATACAGGGGCCTTGGAGGAAGAGGTCTTACCTCTACAATTATCTCAAAGGAGGTTCCTCCTCACTGCCATCCTCTTGGCGCAGAGAACAAGCTGGTTATTGCGCCTGGACTTCTCAGTGGAACCACTGCAGCTATGTCTGGCAGGATCTCCATAGGGTGCAAAAGCCCTCTTACTGGAACTATTAAAGAGTCCAATGCAGGAGGACAACCCTCTCAGATGCTGGCCCGTTTAGGATATGCAGCGATTGTATTAGAAAGAAAACCTAAAGATGACACCCTCTATAAGATCTTTATAAACAAGGATGGTGTAAAGATTGAAGCCGATAATAGTCTTAAGATGCTCGGAAACTATGATCTGGTAGATAGGATGAAGGGGGAATATGGGGATAAGATCTCCTGTATCTCAATTGGGCCTGCAGGTGAGATGAAGCTGGCAGCGGCATCAATTGCATGCACAGATATGGAACTGAGACCCACAAGACATGCAGGAAGGGGTGGAGTAGGAGCAGTGATGGGTTCAAAGGGGGTAAAGGTAATTGTAATTGATGACAGCGGTTGTAAGATGAGATCACCAAAGGAGCCTGAAAAATTTAAAGAGGCCACAAAGAGATGGGTTGATGGGCTTAAGAAGAATCCCACAACTGGACAGGCTCTCCCTGCCTATGGCACAAATGTGCTTGCCAATGTCATAAATGAGGCAGGTGCATATCCCACAAGGAACTTCTCACAAGGGCAGTTTGAAGGAACGTCCAATATAAGCGGAGAATTTCAGGCTGAAAGGGAAAAGGAAAGGGGTGGTAATCCCACTCATGGCTGCCACCGGGGCTGTATTATAAAGTGCTCTGGAATTTATGTGGATAAGGATGGAAACTATGTCACAAAACAGCCCGAATATGAGACAGTGTGGGCAAATGGTGCAAACTGTGGCATTGATGATCTGGATGCTATTGCTCAACTTGACAGACTATATGATGACTACGGTCTGGACACCATTGAGATGGGAGCGACACTGGGTGTTGCAATGGAGGCAGGAATTGCAAAGTTTGGTGATGCAAATGCCGCCATTGAGCTCATAAAAGAGGTGGGTAAAGGCACACCCCTTGGAAGGATATTGGGAAGCGGGGCTGCGGTTACAGGAAAGGTATTTGGTGTGGAAAGGGTTCCAGTAGTAAAAGGGCAGGCACTTCCTGCCTATGATCCACGAGGAATTCAGGGAATCGGCGTTACCTATGCCACAAGCACCATGGGAGCAGATCATACCGCAGGATATGCTGTGGCTACAAATGTATTGGGTGTGGGTGGAAAGGTAGATCCTTTAAAGCCGGAAGGGCAGGTGGAGCTATCCAGAAATCTACAGATCTCTACAGCTGCAATTGACTCAACAGGAATGTGTCTGTTTGTGGCATTTGCCATAATGGATCAGCCTGATACCTTTCAGGCACTAATTGATATGATTAATGCCTTTTATGGGCTTAATTGGACTGCTGATAGCTTTACTGAGCTTGGAAAATCCATCCTTAAAAATGAAAGGGAATTTAATTCAAAGGCAGGCTTTACCAAGGAACACGATAGACTCCCAGAGTTTTTCAAAAAAGAGCCCTTACCACCCCATAACATAACCTTTATGGTAGAGGATGAAGATCTGGATAAGGTATTTAACTGGTAAAAAATAGATAAAGGGGGAGAGCTTTGAAAAATTCAAAGTTCTCCCCCTTTTCTTAATCAGGAAGGTAAATGGAAATAGGTCTTCTTAGACAATTATTTGAAAAAGGATTTAGGATCTACACAAAAGAGGGTATATCCATACAGGAGCTGTTACTTAATCAGTACGGCTTTAGCCCTGAGTATGTGGAAAACAGATTAAAGACGGTATTTTTAAATGGTGTACCTGTAGATGCCCTTGAAAGGGCTCTTCTTTTTGAAAATTCCACTATCGCATTTTCCGGTTCCATGCCTGGACTTGCTGGAGCAATCCTTAGAAGGGAAAGCATACTTAAAGGGCTTAGATCCAAAAACCCTGAATACCGGATCTCAGATATTATCCATTTAGGGGATAATACCATCTCTGTAACTATAAGGCTTTTCAATGTCTGCCAGTATGAGATGGGTCCTCTGTTTTTAAAGAGAGGAATCTACCTGGAAAAGGACCTATTTTTTAGCTGGTATAAAGGGATAGATAAGAAAAATAAGTCTTCCCTGCATATTAATAAAGAAGGGGGGAAGATAATCTTGAGGCTTCCTTACTCACTGTAGGATAATATCCTTTTTATCTATCTGCCTTATACCAAGGTCTTCTCCCAGTTCCCTGTTTAATTCCTCTATCCTAAGGATTATATCGCCTATTTGCTCTCCCATACCCCTAATATCCCCTTCAACCTTTTTTAAAGACTCAATAAGTTGTCTGAGATCTCCTATCAATCCCCTAAGAATCTCTATAATCTCCCTTACACCATCTCCTAAGTTTCCTATATTCTGCATAACCTCTCTTATACTCTTCTCTACCTCTCTTATCTGAATATAGAGCTCTTCCATATATCTTCCTCCATCCGATCTATCTCATTTATCTTCTTCAATTTCCAATTTTAGATCTTCAAGATCAAGCAATTCCAGCTCCTCTTCCTTTTCTTCCTTACCCCCTTCTTCCCCTCTTTCCTCTTCAATACCCATGAGTTCAAATTCCATCTCTTTTTCTTCTTCCTTGCCCCCTTCTATCTCCTCCTTCTCCTCTAAGGGGATCTCATCAATCAATATCTCTTCCTGTTCGGGCTCTGCCTCTTTCTCAATCTCCTCAGGTCTTAAAACGATCTCTTCAGATAGCTCTATTCCTTTATCCTCCTCCTCTATCTTCTCTTCTTCAGCCTCTGCCACCTCCATTTCAGGCAATACGATCTCCTCTGATTCCTTTTCTTCTTCTCTTATCTCTATATCTTCAATAGTGATCTCTTCCTCTCCCACTTCTTCCCCCTTTTCTTCTATCTTCTCTGCCTCTTCCTGCATCTCTAAAACTTCATCTTGAGTCTCTGAGGGCTTGTCTTCCTGAGGTAAGACAGCATCCTGAGGCTGGGGTTCTGTGGGTTGTTCTGTCTGAATATCCAACGTGATATGAGATCTCTGCTCTAACTGGCCATCTAATTCCGTCTCCAAGAAATCCATGGGCTCTGGTTTAAAGGTTAGAAGATTTAGCCTCTGCTGCTCCTGAGAGATATCAGCCTTACATTTGGGACAAGCTGTATAATAGTCAAAGGTAATATAATTACATTTGGGACATTTCATAATAATACTCCTTCATCCTTTATATCTATTAATGGCCTGTCTTGCTATTCTATTGCATCTTTCATTTTCAGGGTGTCCATTGTGTCCTCTAATCCAATTCCATTCAATTTCATGACCTGAACTGAGCTTTAAGAGTGTCTCCCATAGATCTCTATTGGATACAGGTCTTTTTTGTGAGTTTTTCCACCCATTCTTTATCCACTTAAAGATCCACTCCTTCATCCCCCTTACCACATAATTGGAGTCTGTGGTTATCCTGATCCTGGAAGGCACCTTAACCTTTTTTAATGCCTCAATAACTGCCATAAGCTCCATTCTGTTATTTGTGGTATCTCTTTCACCTCCAGAAATCACGACTTCCTTATTATCTACCCTTATTATGGCCGCATATCCTCCTGGGCCTGGATTGCCAGAGCAGGCCCCATCGGTAAATATCTCAATAGATCTATCTTTCTCTTTTTCCATAGATCTGCTGGCTTACCTTATAGGTTAAGATATCAAGTTTTACAGTAAAATCCACATTTTCCACCAAACAACAGTCAGGCACCTGGATATGAACAGGAGAAAAATTTAGGATAGCATTTACATCTGCCTCAATAAGAAGATCTGCCACATACTGTGAGACATCAGCAGGGGTGGCAATTACTCCTATTTGAACATCAAATTTTTTAATCTCTTCATTTATCCTGTCCACATGATATATCCTGACACCTGGAACTATCTCTATACCAATCTTTTCAGGGTCTGAGTCAAAGGCCACCACAAAATGAAAACCCCTTATATAAAATCCCTGATGTCTCAAAAGGGCAGAGCCCAAGTTTCCTACCCCTACAAGAGACATTCTCCATATCCTATTAACACAGAGTATACTTTTTAGCTGCTCCTTCAGTGGCCCTATCTCATATCCCACACCCCTTATCCCAAATTCACCAAAATATCCCAGATCTTTCCTTACCTGTGCCGGATTTATCTGGGTCATAGAGGCAAGTCTATCTGAGGATATTATATTTTTTCCTTCAGCCTCCAGCATCTCAAGCTGTCTGTAATAAAGGGAAAGCCTATTTATGGTGATCTTTGGGACTTTCTTCTTCTTTGCCATAGGAAGCCTTTCCATATCTTTCCCCTCTAAGTCCACTAAATATAATTATCTCAAAAAAGAATAAAAATTCTATAACTATTTTTATAACAATCTGGAAAGTGCCTTTCCAATTGATCTTAGATCTTCAATGCTTCTTGCCCTAAAGCTATATTTCACATATGGAAGTGCAACCCTCATTCCGCTGCTCATCCTCTCTGAATTAGGATCTCCCAATAAGGGATTTAACCATATAATAGAATGGGAATTATCACTAATCTTAGATATCTCCCTTTCAAGAAGCCTCTTTGCCCCCAAATCCCATCCATCACTTAATATTATAACAATACTCTTTTTATCCAATAAAGAATTCGCATACTTAGTATTAAATTGATAAAGGGAATATCCTATCCTGGTTCCACCTGACCAGTCAGGTGCAATGTAAGATAGCTCTGTAAGGGTCTTTTCAATCTTTTGGGATTTTCTTCTTATAATATCTGTTACTCTGCAAAGGGAGGTGGAAAAGAGAAAGATCTCTATTCTGCGGGACATATCTCCAACTGCTAATATAAAAGGGATTAAAAATCGTGCATATCTTTCCATTGAACCACTTATATCCACAAATACAATTAAACGCCTCAGTTTTTTCTTCCTTCTTCTATTGTATATCTCTATAAGCTCTCCCCCTCTCTGTATATATCTTCTAAAGGTCTTTCTTATATCCAGACTTTCCCTACCCCCTCTCTTATATCTTCTGACAAGCCTCAATCTAAACTGAGAAATTATATAATTAAGGTAGAGTGTGATATTTCTGAGCTCCTCCTTATCCATCAAGGAGATATCTTTTCTTTCTAAGGAAGGAAGTGGGCTGTATGTGCCACTTAATTTAGCAGAATCAGCTCCAATATCTGCCCTGACACTTTCCCTGCCTTTCACCTCTTTCTTATCTAAGGCTATTAGCTCCTTTTTAACATCTCCTATGGAAATAGACTTATCATGGATATCTTCTGTCTCTAAACCAGACCAGTATTCTTTAAACACCTCTTGAAAGACTTCCCATTCCATCTTATTTGTAACAAGATTTGCCCTTAATACATTAAAGAAATCTGCTTTAGAGCAAGTATTAATGTGTGTAAGGCACTTCAGGCAGTCCATTACTTGCGCGGTTGAACTCTTAAAACCCCTTTCCCTGAGCCTATGTGAAAAGAGAATAATATTTTGGGTGAGATTATACCCCCAGATAGTGCCTCCGCCTTTCTTCATCTTCCCATATCTCTTCCTTAAAGCGTCTGATATCCTCTTGGTATTTAAGTAGGCATCCCAGTGTTTCATTCACCACATCTTCATCTAAGGAAGCCTTTTGCATCTCAATAAGTGCCCTTGCCCAATCCAATGTCTCAGATATGCCTGGCCTCTTTAACAGATCCTCCTTTCTCAATGCCTGCATGAAATTTGCTATTTGCCAAGCCAAAGTCTCATCAATATCAGGTATCCTTGCCCTTATAATCATGTATTCCTTTTCAAATGATGGATAGTCTATCCAGTGATAAAGGCATCTTCTTTTCAGAGCATCATGAATATCCCTTGTTCTATTGGATGTAATTATTACATTGGGTCTTTCCTTTGCCTTAATGGTTCCAATTTCAGGAATAGTTATCTGAAAATCAGAGAGTAATTCCAATAAAAAGGCCTCAAACTCCTCATCTGCCCTATCTATCTCATCAATTAAGAGGATGGGTGGGGTTACACTATTTTCTACAATTGCCTCTAAGAGGGGGCGTCTTATAAGAAACTCCTCGCTGTATATCTCCTTTTCAAGTTCAGACCGTGTCCTCTCAAGCCTTTCCAGGATCTTTAAGTGGATCATCTGCTTTGGATAGTTCCATTCATATACTGCGGTTGAGACATCCAATCCCTCATAGCACTGAAGCCTTATCAATCGGGTATTCAGGATAGAAGACATAGTAATTGCAACCTCTGTCTTACCCACACCGGGCTCCCCCTCAAGGAAGAGGGGTTTTCTTAACCTATGTGAAAGGAATATGACCGTGGCAAGGGCTCTATCGGTTATATAGCTCTGCTCCTTTAATGCCTCCTCTATCTCTTCAATGGAATTAAAGATTTTCATTTTTTAAAAAGCCTCTCCAGCGCCTTTTTTGCATCCTCTACTCTGCTTGAAGAGATGGGCTTTGCATCTTCTACCTTAGGAGAAAAATAGTCACAGAAATTGGCCCTCTCCTTATCCACTATCCTTTCTGCAGATACCTCTCTGCACTCATTATATGCCGATGGATCATAGAAGATACACTGCTTACAGCATCTTAGATCAGATCCACAAAAGGGACATGTATCCTTCCGTCCGATGGGTAGCTCCACATCTATCTCCTTATTACATTGCCAGCATATCATAAAAACCCTCCATAAGGGATAATCTTTTTGATATAATATCTTCCTTAAAATAAAATGGATTTAAATGTCCACAATTAAAGTAACAAGGGGCAAGGGAAATGGGAAAACTGGACTATCAATTAATTGATCATACAGCAGATCTGGGTGTGGAGGTATATGGGGCCGATCTCAGATCCCTTTTTAAAAATGCGGCATTAGTTCTCTTTGAACTTATCCTCAGTGGACAGAGTCCAGAGAGTGCAAAGCCGATGGAGATATCACTTGAGGCTATTGATCTACCTGATCTTATGGTGCGGTGGCTGAGTGAACTTCTATATATATTTGAAGGTGAAAAAAGAGTGGTCAAAGATGTGGAAGTAATTGATATTCAAGACAAAAATCTATATGCCCAAATATATACTATCCCTTATAGGGATAAATATTTTCAGATTGAAAATGAGATTAAGGCCGTTACATACCATCAACTTGAGATAGGCAGGCAGGATAAGCGGTGGTATGCAAGAATAATATTTGATCTATAAAGGGGTGATAGAGATGGATATAAGATTAAAGAGACTGGATGAAAATAGGTGGATTATCCCGAAAAGCGGAAAGATGCGTGTCCCCGGGCTGATATTTTCAAGTGAAACCCTTATTAAGGATGTGGAAAAGGATCAGAGCCTGCTTCAGGTGGCCAATGTGGCAACACTTCCAGGAATACTTATGCATAGCCTTGCCATGCCAGATATTCACTGGGGATATGGTTTTCCAATTGGAGGAGTGGCTGCCTTTGATATGGAAGAGGGAATCATATCCCCTGGAGGAGTGGGATATGACATAAATTGTGGATGCAGACTGATTACCACCTCATTGAGCTCAGAAGATATCCTATCTGATATGAAACGGTTAATTAATGCACTCTTTAAAAACATTCCAACCGGTGTTGGCTCAAGGGGGGGAATAAGGCTTTCAAAAAAAGAGCTTCAGAGAGTCATGATAGAGGGGGCATCATGGGCAATTAAGAGGGGCTATGGTATGGATGAAGATTTAGAAAGGACAGAAGATCATGGAAGAATAGAAGGAGCTGATCCTGCATTTGTAAGTGATAGGGCCATAAAGAGAGGGGAAGACCAGCTTGGAACCCTTGGATCTGGAAACCATTTTTTAGAGGTTCAAGAGGTAGATAGGATCTATGATAGGAAGATAGCGGATATATTTGGTCTATTTGAAGGCCAGGTAACGGTTTTGATCCATTCTGGCTCAAGGGGGTTTGGTCATCAGATATGTGATGATTTTCTAAAAGAGATGACAAGGAATGTGCAAGAACTTGATATATCCCTTCCAGATAGGCAGCTTGCATGTGCATATCTTAAATCTTCGCTTGGAAAAAGGTATCTCTCTGCTATGGCCTGTGCCGCAAATTATGCATGGGCAAACAGGCAGATCCTGATGCACCTTACCAGAATGACCTTTGAAGAGGTATTCTCTGAAGGCCCAAAGACTTTAAATATGCGGCTCCTCTATGATGTATGTCATAATATAGCAAAGATAGAAAGACACAATGTGGCAGGAAAAGAGATTATGGTCTGTGTTCATAGGAAGGGAGCGACCCGTTCCCTTCCCCCAGGCCATGAACTTTTACCGGAGATATATAAAGAGAGTGGACAGCCTGTCCTGATTCCAGGAGATATGGGAAGGTGTAGCTTTGTTCTGTCTGGCACTCCACAGGCATTAAAGGAGAGCTTTGGCTCCACCTGTCATGGCGCTGGAAGGGTGCTTAGTAGATCACAGGCAATAAAGAAGGCAAAAGGAAGGGCCATTGCAAGGGAGCTTGAAGATAGGGGCATCTATGTGCAATCCAGGGGGAAGAAGACCTTAAAAGAGGAGATTCCCGATGCATATAAGGATGTATCAGAAGTGGTGGAGGTGGTCCACAACGCAGGACTTGCCAGGAAGGTTGCCAGACTCAGACCCTTAGGTGTTATAAAGGGATA
This sequence comes from uncultured bacterium, assembly GCA_965613025.1. Classification (GTDB taxonomy): domain Bacteria; phylum Desulfobacterota; class DSM-4660; order Desulfatiglandales; family JALVMZ01; genus CAYTXJ01. The sequence continues at coordinate 14,985 of CBFDUE010000015.1, read as the reverse complement.
GTATTGGAGATGGAAAAGATCCTATCTGTGATTTTGGCTGCTGGAATAGGAACCAGAATGAAGGGCTATGAAGGATGTAAGGCACTGCTTCCCCTGCTTCCTCAGAGCTCACCCTTTGAAGGTAAAGATCCCATGCTCTTAAATATTATAAGAAATCTTCCAGATGGCCCAAAAGTGGTTGTAATCGGCTACAGGAAAGAGGACATCCTATCCCATACAAAGGATATGGGACTCCTCTATGCAGAACAGCCTGAGCCTGATGGGACAGGGGGGGCACTGCTTGCTGCGGAGGGCATAATAAGATCAAGGAAAGAGCCCTTCTTAATTGTAACTATGGGTGATGTTCCCCTTGTAAAAAGAGAGACATACTTAAAGCTTGTAGGAGAGTTAAGCCAGTATTCTATGGTAATACTTGGATTTAACTCAGAAGACAAAAGACAGTATGGGATTCTTGAGATAGTTGATCATCAGGTAAAGAGGATCGTTGAATGGAAAGACTGGCAGAAATGGGATAAAGAGAGGATCATAAGATTCAAGGTATGCAATTCAGGTATCTATGCCATAAGGAGAAGAGAGCTTATCCCATATCTGATAAGACTTAGAGAATCGCCTCATATTGTAGTAAAGGAAAGAAAGGGTGTAAGGGTGAAAATAAAGGAATTTTTTCTTACAGACCTTGTGGAGATGATGTCATCAGATGGGCTTAAGGTGGGATACCTGCTTTCAGAAGATGAGAATGAGGTTATGGGTGTTGACGATGTGGAATCCCTTATAAGAGCTCAGAATATCTACCGGAAGCGAATCTTACAATATCTTTGATAACCGGTTGAGGTCATCCCTCTTACCCAATGCAATCAATATGTCCCCTTCTTCAATTACGGTATTAGAGGATGGATTAAACTGCATATTACCGTCCATCTTTTTAATAGCTACTATTATGACATCCATATCTTTCCTGATGCCAGAGTCAATCAGGGTTACCCCTTTTATCTTGGAGGCAGGTCCCACTTTCAGCTCTTCCAGTTCCAGCCCCATCTTCCTCTCATGAGTGGTAAATTCAATAAAATCTGCCACTGCAGGTCTCAATATGGTATGAGCCATCTTTTTCCCTCCGATCAGATAGGGAGATACCACCTTATCAGCCCCGGCCCTTAAGAGCTTTTTTTCTGTATTTTCATCTCCTGCCCTTGCAAGGATAAAAAGTTTTGGATTAAGGCTACGGGCACTCATAACTATAAAGAGATTATCTGCATCAGACTTTACCACTGCAACCAGCCCCTTTGCCCTTTCTATCCCTGCCTTAAGCAGGGCACTTTCATTTGTTGCATCGTCCAATACAAAGGGGACTTCCAGATCCTGAAGGGGCTCCACCACCTCCTTTTGACCCTCTATTACTGCAATGGGAACTTTATTGTAGATCAATTCTTCTACTATTACCTTGCCTATTCTTCCAAATCCACAGATAATATAATGATCTTTCAAGCTCTTAAGCCTCTTTTCCAATCTTGACCTCCCGATAATATATTTTATCTGTGCCTCTATCATAAGTTGAGCTGAATTTTTCAAGATATATGCTATAACACCCATTCCAAAGAATATCAAAAAAACTGTAAATATCCTGCCCTGAGAAGACAATTGTCTTATCTCTCCAAAACCCACTGTGCTTATGGTTATTATGGTCATATAGAAAGACTCCAACGGTGACCACCCTTCAATAATTACATATCCACTGGTTCCAACAGTAATTATTATAAGTAAAATGAGGAATGCCTTAAGTATCTTATTAATATTACTGTTCATGCTACTTAATGGGAACAGAGGATATGCCTTCTACTGCAAATTCAGAAATATTCTTAGGAGGGTCTTCAAATACCACCATAAATGAGATGCTCTGCCCTGGCTCTATGATATAGTGTGAATTTTCGTTTAATCTCCTATCTATCTCTTCAATAGGAAGATTATTGATCTCTTCTTCGCTAAGCAGATTCCCTGCATATACCCTCTTCTTCATTATGGTCTTTCCATTTTCATCTAAAAGAATACCATAGAGCTGGACTTCACTCCTTCCCTCTGAATATCCATTTTTTACCTTACCTGTAATTACAAATCTGTCTCTTCCATTTTCAGATCTATAAAACTTTCCATTTAGCTCTAAAAAACTTAACTTCCATACCCCCATATCCTGATATCTCTTATCTTTCAGCGGGCTTAAAAAGGAAAATCTCTCAGGGATAAGCTCTGGCCTGAGGAAATATATATACATAGAGACCAATATAGCAAAAACTATAAAGACCAATAATCCTATCCACACATATCTAAAAGCAAAACCCTTCCCTTCTGGAACTCTCTTTTCATAGAGCTTTAGATCTATTCCTTCATCATATTGGGAAGGGGAAACACTCTCTCTTTGCCTCTTTATCAGAAATATGTGTCCACACACAGAGCATCTTACCTTTGTAACATCCCTTACTAAAAGCTCTTCTCTTAGATTGAATCTGGAGCCACACCTTCTGCATGTAACAATCATTATAATAAACCTTTCATGTCTTTAATTTAAAGATTCCAGGAAGATATCTATATCTTTCATTGAAGTCCAACCCGTAACCCACAAGAAATCCCTCTGGAATCTTAAATCCACAATAGTCTATCTGGATCCGCTCCTTTCTCCTCTCACCCTTATCTATTAACACACATATCCTAACGCTCGATGCCCCCCTCTGTCTGAGCCTATCTTTTATCACCTTAAGGGTAAGGCCGGTGTCAATGATATCTTCAACTAAGATGATGTCCTGGCCTGAAACAGGTAACTCCACGTCTTTTGTGATCTTAATATCCCCACTTGACTCCATTGAGGCACCATAACTTGCTGCCCTTATAAAATCAATCTTAACCGGTATATCAAGGGATAGAACAAGATCAGAGAAGAAAAATATCACCCCATTTAATATGCCAATCATTATAGGCTCTTTCCCTCTGTAATCCTGTGATATCTGAATTCCAAGCTCTTTCACCCTCTTACGAATATCCTCTAAGGAAATGAGGCATTCCATCTCCATTATTTATCTGCCCCCTCTATCCTATCTACCATCTCTTTTAAGCGATCTATATGGGTAAACTCTACAACTTTCCCTTCATCTGAGATCTCTTTTAAAAGGCTATAGATATCCCTCAAACTCTTTTCCCCAGACTCTGTCTCTGATTTCAAACCATCAATAATATCTTCAAGCCTCTTCCCAAGACTATCTATCTGATCTGCCTTCTTATGAGCACCTTTTCTTCTTAGATCTGCCTTAAGCCATTCAATAAGGCCTGCCACATCATCCATAAGTTCCAAAATATCCTTCCTCATCTTTTCCTCTCTCCATCTTTTACAGTCGCCGGGAAAAAGACCGAAAATACTGTATCACCAGATTCATAACAGTCACTCCTATCAGAGCAAAAATTGCACTTGCTTATTCTTCCGGGACATATATCACCTGGTCTTGGCAAATATCTACATCTTTTTGATCTAAGTTCAATCTTAAAACCGTAGCGTTCAGAAAATATCTTAATTCTTAAAAGATCAGCTCCCCTTCCTCCTGCATTAAAGTCAAATGGATTTTTTGAAGAATATGCAATGGTATCCTGTGTGGCAAAAAAACCCTCAAATATCCTTTTCTGATATTCCTCCGTTATTCCAACTCCGTAATCATGCACCTCAAGTAAGGTCCCATCTCCCTTTGGTTTTACAGAGATCTTGATCTTTCCCTCATCAGGTGTATTTTCAATGGCATTCTTTATGAGCCCATCCACTATCTTTTGAAGCACATCAGAAGGTAAAAATACTGAAGGAGCCCTTTCTAAGTCCTCTTCAATCTCCACCTCCCTATGAGTAAATCTGGGCCTCAACTCTTTCAATCTTTCTTTGACAAAAGAGACCAGATCAATCTCCTCTGGGATGCTTTCTTTTGTGGCAAATATCTCATCTATCTTTTCCCTTACCCTATCCATCAATTTGGTGCTTCCAAGCTCCTCTTCAATCAATGCCTCAAGCTCGTCTCTGCACTCCCCATAGAGAATCTTAAGAATAGGATAGGCCCTATAATGGCCGTCCCTCATTATATCTTCTACCTGATATTGTATATCCAATAGCCTTTGAAGGTTTCTATATGCACGATCAATGGTGGGTTTAAGGTCTTGAAGTTCTCTTTTAGAGATCTTCTTTGAGATTATATTTAGAGAGGCAAGCAGGACAGATATAGGTGTCTTAAGCTCATGTGAGAGGTGATTTATGACCTTATCCTTAGCCCTGTTCAATGAGGCAAGCTCTTCATATGCCTGCTTTAGCTGGGTGGAAAAGCGGGTATTTTCAATACTCAATGCCACGGTACTTGCTATCATATTCAGGATTTCCGCATCCTTTTTGTCAAATCTTCCGCTTTTCTTATTTATGGCAGTAAGAATTCCGATTGTCTCTTCCCTACCCCTCAGTGGCACTGAAAGCATGCTCTTTGTGGTTAGTCCCAATTCTCTATCCACAAAGGGATGGAAATCAGGATCCTTTGACGTATCATTTACTATGGCCTCTTTACCTGTCTTTAAGACCCTTCCAGATATACCTCTATCAGCTGGGAATCTTACCTCTTTTGCTCTGTATTTAGTATGTTGGTCATCATAGGATACAGCGAAAAAGAAAAATTCATTCTTTTCTTTATCTAACAGAATCACAAATGCACCTTCCACATCCATTATCCCCTTTACCTCTTCTGCAACAAAATCAAGTAGCTCTTCTAAGTTCTGATACCTGGGTAGTGAAAGACTTATCCTAAGGAGGGCCTGATTAATCCTTGCTATCCTCTTTTCTTCAGTGATATCTCTTAAGATTACAAGCTCTCCACCCTCCTCTTCATCATCTTCTGAAAATATGACCCCTCTCAATACCACATCTAAGAGTCTTCCATCCTTTGTAAGCCTTTTAGTCTCAAGGCGTGCCACCATCTTATGTTTTAGAAGCTCTTTAATGCTCTGTATGGTCTCTTGCTCAAGATCTGGGGGGACATAGGGAATCTTTTTCCCGATTAACTCCTCCTTTTTCCATCCAAAGGTCTCCTCAAATGCTGGATTAAGATAGAAGACTGTTCCATCCAGTCTGAAGACCACCATGGGATAGGGAATGAAATCCAGCAGCATCCTATATCTCTTCTCTGCCCTCTTTGCCTTTTCAAACTGCCTTTGCAGATTTCTCTCTGATTCTCTGAGGGCCTCTTGAATCTTTATCCTATCGGTTACATCCCTTGCAATTCCTCTAAATCCTACCTTTTCTCCCTCTTTATTTAGTATGAGGTCAGCAGAAAGTTCTATTTCCCTCCTATTTCCTTCCTTATCTATGATCTCCCAGAGGAGATTTGAAATGCCTTTACCGGTCTTATAGATGTTGTTGAATATCTTAAATGCGGTCTTAGCCTGCTCTTCATCCATAAATTTAGCGAAGTTCTGCCACTGTATATCTTCCCTGGGATATCCAAAGACTTTGCAGAGGGCGTCATTGAAGTAGATAAAGTTGCCCTCAAGATCCACCTCATAGACACCATCACTGATATTTTCAATAAATGCCTTATATCTCTCTATGGAGATATGGTGACAGGTGTCCTTTATCCTATTTTCTGCATCCCTTTTCATATAAAGCTCTTATTCCTTTTATCTAAGACTTTTTAAAAGATATCTTTCGTATAATCAATGGCTTATTCCTCCATAACCCTAACACCCAATGGAACTTTAAAATTGAACATATCATCTTTAATTGGAATATCCCTCCGAATATCTTTAAGATAAAAGGTGGTTATCTGACCTGATATATCATGTATCTCAATAACTTTTATGGTCCAAGTTCCTTTTTCAATATTGATTTTGATACTCTCTAAATGGGATGGAGCCTTAAACCCCTTAATCAATAGTTGTATCTTATTGGAACTTTCAGATACTATTTCCATATTAAATCCCATTTCCCTAAATCCAGCCAATATATCGATTAAGATATTAAATTCTTCGGAAAACTGTTCCTTCTTGTATCTGTATGCCTCCTTTTTATCGGGCAAAAACCACCAGATGTATTTAGATCCAGAGATAATATATTCGTGTGTGGGAAATCTCTGCTCCAATCTTAAAAGACAGGGGGGTTTAAAATAGATAGTTCCTCCTGCCTTATCCCCTTCCCTTAATTTTAAAAGAGCCATAGAAGGGGTCAATAGCTCCCTTACATACTCTACTCTAAAGCCCTCTTCCTTTCCATATCTGTGCCTGATACCCTCTATTACCTGCTCTAAGGAGGTATCTGCCAGAGATGGAATAGAAAGTAGCAAAAATGCCAAAGCAGATATCAAAGACAATATGATAGATATATATTTCTTCATCTTTCAGACCTTCTGCCATAGACCTCTCTTGGCCTTACCCCATCAGATGGGCCCACTATTCCCTCCTTTTCCATTGCCTCTATCATACGGGCTGCCCTATTATATCCTACTCTGAGCTTTCTCTGAAGCATGGAGATAGATGCCTGCCCTGTCTGGATTACAAGCTCCACAGCCTTTTCATATTTTTCATCCCTTTCCAAAAGCTCTTGATCCTCTCCCTCTTCACCCTCTCTCTCTATCTCCTTAATAATCTCTTCATCGTATTTTGCCTTCATCTGGTCTCTTAAAAATTCTGTTACCCTTCTTACCTCTTCCTCTGAAATAAAGGCACCGTGGATCCTTACCAGTCTTCCCACACCACCTGGCGGATGAAAAAGCATATCTCCTTCACCCAAGAGACATTCCGCACCCATAGTATCTAAGATGGTTCTGGAATCCACCTTTGAAGATACCTGAAAGGAGATCCTTGCTGGAAAGTTGGCCTTGATAATACCAGTTATTACATCAACAGATGGCCTCTGGGTTGCCATGATAAGATGAATACCTGCTGCCCTTGACATCTGAGCCAGCCTGGTTATTGACTCCTCCACCTCTCTGGAAGATACCATCATAAGATCAGAGAGTTCATCAATTATAATAACAAGGTATGGAAGAGGATTTAAATCTCTTCCGTCACCATCCGCCTCAGGTTGTATCCTGTCCTTTTCAATCTTTTTGTTATAGGAATCAATATGTCTTACCCCTAATTCTGAAAGCTTTGAATAGCGTCTCTCCATCTCCTTCACGGCCCACTTTAATACCTTATTTGCAATCTTTGGCTCAGTTACCACAGGATGAAGCAGATAGGGGATATCCTGATAAGAGGATAGCTCGATTCTTTTTGGATCAATTATAATAAATCTAACACTATCCGGAGAGAGCTTGAATATCATTCCATTAATAATGCTATTTAAAAATATACTCTTACCTGTTCCCGTTGCACCTGCAACCAGAAGATGTGGCATCTTTGAAAGATCCACAATAAATGGTGCACCAGTTATGTCTTTCCCAAGCACAAGGGGAAGTTTAAATCTATTATTCTTATATGCTGAAGAATCTAACAGTTCTCTTAGATAAACCATATGTCTCCTGCTATTAGGAATCTCAATTCCTATGGCTGCCTTTCCAGGAATAGGGGCAACAATACGTATCCCAGGTGCTCTCATTGCAAGGGCAAGATCATCTGAAAGCCCTACCACCTTACTTATCTTCACTCCAGGAGCTGGCCTAAACTCATACATTGTAACCACAGGACCTGGTTGAATCTCCTCCACCTGACCCTGCACACCAAAATCCATTAATTTCTTCTCTAAGATCCTGGCATTCTTTTCCAGACTCTCCCTGTTAAACTCAAGCCCTTTTTCTTTGGGAGGCTCTCTTAGAAGCTCTAATCCAGGGAGCTGAAACCCATTTCTTATATTCATAAAGGAGAAACTCTCCTGTTTTGAAGCCCTTAAAGTCTCCACATGGGGTTCCTTTATAGTGGGTCTCCTCTCTTTGTCCTTTTCCATCTCAGATAGTCTTACCCTTATCTGCCTCTTTCTCTTCTTCTCTCTTCGCTTAATAAGATATTCTCTAATTGATCTAAAGATAGAGTAAAAAAATATGCTTATACATGAAAAGATCCTTCCCATTGATATACCAAATCCCACCATAAAAGAGACCAAAAAGAGGCTTGCCAAAAGGGAAAAGGTGCCAAATCTTCCAATATATCCACAGAGAAATCGGGAGATGGTTCTCCCTAAGATGCCACCTGAAGGAAGAAATTCTCCTCTGATATAGAAGGGTCTTGTAAAGTAAAGATAAAGCATAGAAGAGATACAAAGGATCATTATAAGATGAGAGAAGACAGATACAAGATTAATCACTTTCCCAGCAAATGACTCAATGCTATAGATCACTAAGATAATAGGCACTAAAAAGGCGGAAATTCCCAAAACTCCTATAAAGATATCTGAAAGATATGCTCCCACAATCCCTGCAACATTTCTTATCCCTTCAGAATGAGCTGAAAGAGTGTGGAAGATACCCGGATCTTGTCGGCTGAAAGATATCAGGCTTGCAAAGAGAAATATGGAGCAGAGTAAAAGGCCAATGCCTTTTACCTCTTTTCTAATCGGAGTGGATTCTGACTTCTCTTTTAAGCTCTTCTTTTTCTTTTTTTTCAAAAAGACTCCTTCCCTAAGGGATTATATGGGCACAATTATAGGTATAATAAGGGGCTTTCTTTTAACTGCCTGATAGAAAAAGCCCTTTAATCTTCCCTTTATCTCTGGTTCAAGCTCCTTCCAGTCTATCTTAAGGGGCTTCTGTATCTCATCCATAACTTCGTAGATTACACACTTGGCCTCCTCCAAAAGCCCGCCCTTTCCTTCATCCAATATGAAACCCCTTGATATGATATCTGGCCCATGAAGAATGTCACCTGTGTATTCATCTATTGCCATGAGCACAATTACCAATCCTTCTTCTGATAGCCTCTTTCTATCCCTTAAGATCATCTCACTTACATCTCCCACACCCTTTCCATCTACAAAGATCCTGCCAGCGGGAACCTGCTCTCCCATATATACCTTTCCACTGTTAAAATAGATGGGCTGCCCATTTTCCAGCAATAGACATCTGTCAGGAGGGATACCCAGTTCCTGAGCCAATTGGACATGTTTTACAAGGTGCCTAAACTCCCCATGAATGGGTATAAAGAATTTGGGATTAGTAACCCTTATCATTAGCTTCAACTCTTCTCTAAATGCATGGCCAGAGGAATGTATATTGGATACCTTTTCATATAATACCTCTGCCCCCATTCTATAAAGCCTGTTTATCAGGGATGTAATGGCCTTTTCATTTCCGGGGATAAAACGGGAGGAGAGTACAATGGTATCACCTCTCTTTATCTTTATGCTCTTATGCTGATTAAGTGCCATCCTGGCAAGAGAGGACATGGGCTCTCCCTGAGTCCCAGTGGTTATAATTACCACTTCGTTGTCAGGTATTGCATAATGATAGTCTTCATATAGTTCCATCCCTTTTTCAATCTTAAGAAAGCCCTGTCTTATTGCAATATCTACCACCTGTTTAATGCTTTTACCACTCAAACACACCCTTTTCCCATATTTCTTTGCAAGTTCAAGTGCGCTTCTTATTCTTACTACATTGGAAGAAAAGACCGCAATTATTATTCTGCCCTCCGCACTCCTAAATATTCCATCTAATGTATCTTTTATCTCTTCCTCTCCTGTGGAATATCCTTCCTTTTCCACATTAGTGCTATCAGATAAAAGAGCAAGCACCCCTCTTGAGCCATAATAACAGAGCCTTGCAATGTCTGTCTTTCCACCCACACTGGCATTATGATCAATCTTAAAATCTCCAGAATGAACCAAAACACCTTCAGGAGTAGATATGGCCAAGGCAATGCTCTCTATAATGCTATGATCTACAGGGATAAATTCCACTCTAAAAGGTCCAAATTCAAGCCTTCCTCCAGGTTCAATCCTATGCATTGGGGGGATATTGACTATCCTATGATCCTTAAATTTCTCATTTAAAAGCTCCAATGTAAATCCCGTTCCATAGATTGGTAATGGATTTTCCTTTATAACAAAAGGGACAGCACCAATATGATCCTCATGCCCATGGGTGAGAATCAAAGCCCTCTTCATACCTCTTTTGGAATTGATGTAGCTAAAATCAGGGATTACAATGTCAACCCCAAACATATGCTCTTCAGGAAACATAAGCCCCGCATCAATTACTAACATCCATTCATTGTATTCCACTGTCATCATATTTAACCCTATCTCACCCAATCCACCCAAAGGAACTATCTTAAGCATCTCTTTCCCTTTACTGACACTATTTTAGCTATTTTAAAAATTAAATCTATTTTAAGTCAATCCTATTAATCTAATTTAACCCTCTCTTTATAGCTTGATATTAAAAGAGAGGGTATGATAATTAAAAGATTAAAGATTTAAGGAGGAAATTTTGTATGGCAAGTGTAAATAAAGTAATCTTAGTGGGCAATCTGGGAGCTGATCCTGAGCTCCGCTACACCTCAAATGGTGCTCCAGTTGCTACCTTCAGAATAGCCACCAATGAGACCTGGATAAACCGAGATGGACAAAAGGAGGAAAAGGTGGAATGGCATAGAATAGTTGCTTGGGGAAAGCTGGCAGAGATATGTGGGGAATATCTACATAAAGGAAGCCAGGTCTATATTGAAGGAAGGATAAGATCCCGCTCTTGGGAAGACAGGGACGGTATTAAACGCTATGTAACCGAGATCTGGGCAACAAATATGCAGATGCTGGGTGCCCCCAGAAGGGATATGGAAACAGCTCCTGAAACTCCCTCTCCAGACTCCGCAGGCCCTGACATTCCAGAAGATGATGATATCCCCTTTTAGGATGCCTTATTCTCAGTCTTTTCACTATTTTCAGGGGGGGATAGCTCTTCTACGGGTTCTTGAGTTGCCTTTTTAAAGTTTCTTATCCCCTTCCCCAAGCCTGCACCTATCTCAGGTAATTTGCCTGCACCAAAAATGATGAGAACTATAATCAGGATCACTATTAGCTCTGGCATTCCAAGCCCAAACATTCAACACCTCCAAAAAAATCTCTTAATTATCTTAATACCAAGTAATATAAAATTATGCAATAAAATCTATTGACTTTTAATAAATAGGAGATAAAATAAAATCTAAAGTGCCGAGATAGCTCAGTCGGTAGAGCAGGGGACTGAAAATCCCCGTGTCCGCGGTTCGATTCCGCGTCTCGGCACTCAAAAAACTCTATAATTAGAAGGGGTTAATAAGTCATTAACCCCTTTTCTATTTTTAGAAGCTCCCCTTTGAAGTAAATATGAAGTAATTTTTTGTCTTTCCACATCTAAGTACCCATCAAGCTTTTCCATAGCTTTCTCAGCATCCTCTTGATCTACGGTGTTATATCGATCAAACATGGAAGTTGTTTTATATCCTGTAATTTTCATAATGATACCTCTTTCTACCCCCGCCTTTCTCATATTGGTGATAAAGGTATGCCTTAGATCATGAAACCTGAAATCCTCTATCCCTGCCTTTTTACATGCACTTTTAAATGATCTCTTGATCTCCTTAACTGGCACTCCATTATAGGTAAACACATGGTTGTGTTTTAGGTGCCTTACCTTTGAAAGCCTTAAAAACATCTCCTTAAGTTCAGGGACCAGATAGATCCTTCGGGGCTCGGAGGTCTTGGTATCTTCTGAAGATAATTCAATATATCCCTCCTTTAGATTTACCTTATCCCAGGTGAGATTAAAGATCTCTCCTGCCCTCATTCCAGTATAGTAGGCGGTCTTTACAATCTGGGCTGCATGCTCAGGTAGATGAGAAATCAGCCTTTTAAATTCCTCATGGCTTAACACCCTATCCCTTTTATTATTCTCTGGAAGCATTGAGACCTTAAAGCAGGGATTTTTATCCACAAGCTCTTCCCTCATTGCAAGATTATAGATCCTCTTCATCAAGGCTATGATCCTATTTACTGTTGCAGGCTTAAGTGGCTTATTCCTTATATTGGTGCGACCCTTCAAAAGACCATGCTGAAATTCCTCAACCATTGAAGGCTTAATCTCATCAGCAGGTATTCTTCCAAATGCCTCCTTCAAGGGCCTGGATCTACAAAGATCATCCCTATAGCTTTTCTTTGCCTTCACCTTAGATAGCCCCAGATACCAATCAATTAGCTCCCCAAAGGTATATCTCTTCTTAATTTCAAACCCTAAGTGTTTCTTCTCTTCCCACTCAAGCATCCTCTTTGCAAAGGCTCTCTCTGCAAGCCTCTTGCTGTATCCTACCTTTTCTGTAGTGTATTTCACCTTACCTGTCATTGGATCAATGGCATAGGGGTATTGAATAATCCATGGGCCATAATATCTTCCCTCTTTATCCTTTCTTCTATAAATTCCCATAATACCAACTCCTTTCTCAAAGATTTTTGAGAAGGAATTGGCAAGATAGGCAGCCAGGATATATCACCTCCTCTCTAAAAACAGGGATTTTTAAAAAGAAGGTTTAATCCCAGCTACTCTATCCTGTCAATCAATTTATCCTGGGAAGCCTATCTAAGTATCTATCCACATCTTTTCTGTCCCACTTAAGCAATCTTCCTATCTTTTTAGTAGGAATGGGAAAGGTGCCTGCACTTAACATATTTCTAATGGTCTGAACTTTAAGCCCAATATAGTGGGATAGCTCCTCAATTCCCATCATCCTCCTTTCATAGAGCTTTTCTTTCATATCTCTACTCCTTCCCCAAAAATTTAACTTCCTTTTATTAAATTATGTCATCTGGGCTTCAGAAGGGGACATGGGTTTTAGAAATTTTTTGAAAAAATTTAAAAATAATGATATCTTGCCTTTGCTTTTTTTAAACCTTTTGGGAGCCTTGAAAGAGATCATGCGATTTGATCTTCTTGAGGCATTTGGACTTGACCCTCAGATCATCACCATCCTGAAGGATAAATATGGCCCTGAGCTTTTACCCATACAAGAGAAGGCTATAAAAGATCAGGGGATGCTATCTGGTCAGAATCTCCTTATCTTTGCAGTGACCTCAGCAGGAAAGACCCTTGTTGGTGAGATCCTCTCCCTTTTAAATGCATGCAGGGGAAACAGGGTATTTTACCTTGTCCCTACCAAGGCACTTGCAGAAGAAAAATTTGAGATGTTTTCTGATGACTACCATAGGGCTGGAATCAGAGTGGTAATTTCCACCCATGACAGAAGGGAATTTGATGAAGATATCCAGGATGGAAACTTCCACATTGCAATTATTGTATATGAAAAGCTCCATGCTCTTCTTGTTAAAAACCCAGGGCTTTTAACTGAGGTGGGATTAATTGTGGTAGATGAGCTTCAATACATCTCTGATGAAGAAAGGGGTGCATCCCTTGAGATATTGCTAACCAGAATGCTTACCTCAGATAATAGCCCCCAAGTGGTGGGATTATCTGCTGTGCTTGGAAGGTCAGAGGAGCTTAGCAGATGGCTTGGTGCAAGGATGCTAATTGAAGAAAAGAGACCGGTTGAGCTTAGAAAAGGTGTATTTTTTGATGGAAAGTTCCTCTATCAAGAATTTAACAGTGGCCTTGAAGGATCAGAGACCTGGTTCAAAATAAAAAGCAGTGATCCACTGGATCAGATGGCAGAAACCGCTATCTATCTTGGAGGTGAGCTTGGTGAACAGACAGTAATATTTTTAAAGGATAAGGCATCAACTGAATCCCTTGCACTTAGACTTTTAGATAAAATTGAATTTCCCCCAGCTCAGGGTGCACTGGATGAGCTTATGAGCCTGGAAGATAGTGTATCAAAAGAGCTACTATTTATGCTTCTTCAAAAAGGTATCGGAATACACAATGCAGATCTCTCTTGGGAAGAGAGGGATATAATTGAAAGATATGTAAGGAAGGGAGAGATCAGGCTTCTCTGTGCCACATCTACCCTTGCAGTTGGACTTAATCTTCCCATGAAAAATGCAATCATTGATCCTAAGAAATGGCAATATAGGAGAAAGACAAGATCACTTGTAAAGGTAAGGATTCCAGTTTCAGATTTTGAAAACATGGGAGGCAGAGTTGGAAGATATGGATTTATTGATGATTTTGGAAGGGCCATATTGGTTACAAGATCCTATGTGGACTATAGAGCCCTATATGATAGATACATAAAGGGAGAGCTTGAAGAGCTAAAGCCCACATTAAAGATTGAAGATATACCAAAACACATACACAATCTTGTTGCATCAGGCTTCTGCCATAGCAGATCTGATATAAAATCCTTTCTAAAATCCACCTTCACTGGAAAGACCATCTGGATTAAAAGACTTTCAGATGATGATCTTAACCGAATCATAGAGAACACCATAAATCTCTCCCTAAGATGGGGTTTGATGAAAGAAAATAGTGATGGAAGGCTTGATACTACCCAGCTTGGCAGGATCATAGCATCAAAAGGTGTAACACTGGAAACTGCCACCTATTTCCTCAAATTTTTAAAGACCCAGAATCCATCTAAAATTACAGAGCTTGAAATACTAACTCTTTTGTCTCTATCCAAAGATGCATACTCTGTATATATCCCCATGAAGGCAAGGGAAAAGGGTTACAGAGGCTATAGATTTGAATTGCAGAAGGCAGTATCAGATGAGCTTGAAGAGGGAAAGGAGATATTTAAAAAGATCTTAACCCAATCAGATAGGCTTGCATATGAAGAAGAGCGTGCTATAAAGAAGGCTCTTATGCTCCACAGATGGATCTCCCCGGTAGATACCCGTGATATAGAAAATGAATTCTTTATATACTCAGGCGCAATAAAACGGGTGGGAGAGGAATTTAGCTGGCTATGTGAAACCTTAAGGGATCTATCAAGGGAGGTGAAATGGCCAAAGAAAGCAGTTGAAAAGATTGAGGAACTATCTGAGAGGCTCATCTATGGTGTAGGGAAAGAGGGGCTTCCACTTTCCCGAATAAGGCTAAGAGGCTTAGGTAGAACCTATATAACTCAGCT